>JAEYRZ010000036.1 GCA_023435265.1 Pseudomonadota bacterium | reverse complement strand
CAGCCGGCGCCCGGGTGATCGCGGTTTCGCGCCGGCCCTATGCACTGGAAGTCGCGCGCCGCTGCGGCGCCCGCTACTGCATGTCCAGCCGGGATCGCTCCGCGGTTTGCGAGCGCGTTCAAGAACTGACCGGCGGGCGCGGCTGCCAGCGGGTCATCGAAGCGGTGGGCATGCAGTGGGCCATCGATCTGGCCACGGATATGATCGCCGTGCGGGGCCGGCTCGTCATCGCCGGTTACCATCAGGACGGCCCCCGGCAGGTCAACATGCAGCAGTGGAACTGGCGCGGCATCGATGTCATCAACGCCCATGAGCGGGATGCCCGCCGCTACATGCAGGGCTTGCGCACGGCGCTATCCGCCGTGCAGGGCGGCCGGCTGGACCCCGGCCCGCTGCTCACCCATTGCTTCAGCCTCGCGCAACTCCCCGAAGCAATGACCATGATGCAGACCCGCCCGGAAGGATTTTTAAAAGCATGGATCAAATTCTGAACGTCGATCCGCTGCGCCCGCCCGCCGCACGGCCCAGGCTCGGTTTTCTGGGCGTGGGCTGGATCGGCTGCAATCGGCTGGAGTCGCTCCTTAAAAGCAATCTGGTGGAAATCGCCGCGGTGGCCGATATTTCTTCCGAAAACCGCGCGCAGGCGGCCCGCCTGGCACCGCTGGCCCACCAGTGTTCCGGACTGCCGGAACTGCTGCGCATACCGTTGGACGGGGTGGTGATCGCCACGCCCAGCGCCCAGCACGCCGAACAGTCCTGCCTGGCCCTGGAAGCAGGCCTGCCGGTGTTCTGCCAGAAGCCGCTGGCCTTGAACGCGGCCGGTGCGCGGGAGGTGATCACCTGTGCGCGCCGCAATGACCGGCTGCTGGGGGTGGATCTGAGCTACCGCTACCTGAACGGCATCGATCAGCTCCGAGACATGATCGACCGTGGGGCGGTCGGCAAAATTTTCGCCGCCGATCTTGTTTTTCATAACGCCTACGGACCGGACAAGCCCTGGTATTACGATTTCAACGCCGCCGGGGGCGGATGCGTCATGGATCTGGGGACCCACCTGGTGGATCTCCTGTTGTGGTTTTTGCATTATCCCCGGATCGTACACGTAAACAGCCACTTGTATGCCAATGGGGAGCCGCTGGGCTCCGCCTGCAGCGTCGAGAATTTCGCCGCGGTGCAGATTCTTCTGGCGGGCGGCGTGACGGCCCGGCTCTCATGTTCGTGGCACCTGCATGCCGGCCGCGAGGCCGAGATCAAAATCGTTTTCTATGGAACCCGGGGCGGGGTGTGCATCCGCAACGTCGAGGGTTCGTTTTACCGTTTTCAGACGGAGCATTTCACGGGCACCACGCGCAGGATCATCGCCCCGCCGTCGAACGATTGGTGGGGGGCTGCCGCCGTCGACTGGGCCGCGGCGCTGCGCCGGTCCAGGCGTTACGATCCCGGCATCGAGTCCATGATCGCCGTGGCCGAGATGCTCGATGCCATTTATGCAGCCGATCCGGCTGCGGCAACCTTTTACAGGACGTCCCAGGGCAGCGACTTGTCCGGACCATTGTTCAGGTACAAGCTGGCCCGCAATTAAAGAGAGAGGAGATCCATCATGCCCCAGGAATCGAAGAAGACGACCGATCACGAAGAAATCCGTTCGTGGGTGGAAGCGCGCAAGGGCGTTCCGGCCACGGTAAAGGGCACGGAGCGCGCCGGCGAAGAATCGGGTATCCTGCGGATCGCTTTTCCGGAGTACAGCGCGGACGAAAATCTGGAGCAGATCAGCTGGGATGAGTTCTTCCATAAGTTCGAGGAATCCAAATTGGCTTTTCTCTACCAGGAAGAGACCAAGGGCGGCGGGGAAAGCCGTTTTTTCAAATTCGTGCGCAGATAAAGATTTCAGGCGCCCTTCGGCGCCCCGGCGATCACCTTTAACCAAGGCGGCAGACTTGAAGATGGGCGGCTCAGCTTTGCGGTCCGCAGCGCCTCCACGCAAGGTCCTGATCACGACCGACACGGTCGGCGGGGTATGGAATTATTCCCTGGAACTGGCCCGCAGCCTGGAAGGGTTCGGCATTCAGCCGTTCCTGGCGGCCCTGGGCGCGGTTGCGGCGCACCAGCGGGAAGCCATGCGTCCGCTCAAAAGCACGCGCTTGTTCTCGCTGCCCTGCCGTCTCGAGTGGATGCAGGACCCGTGGGAGGACGTGGAACGCTCGGGACGCTGGCTGATGGGGCTTGCGCAGCAGGTGCAGCCCGACCTCGTGCATCTCAACACCTATGCCGCCGCGGCCCTCGCCTGGCCCGCTCCGGTCCTGGTCGTCGGGCACTCGTGCGTCTATTCGTGGTATGAGGCGGTCAAAGGGCGCCGTCCCGGGCCGCGCTGGGGGACATACTTCCATGCCGTGCGGAAGGGATTGCGGGCGGCCGCGGGCGTCACGGCGCCGACGCACGACATGCTGGCGCGGCTGCATGCGATCTATTCCGGATTCGAGATGCTGCCGGTGGTCCCCAACGGCCGGCGCGCTGAGGCGTGCGACCCGGCCCCCAAAGCGCCGATCGTGTTCAGCGCCGGCCGCCTCTGGGATGAAGCCAAGAACGTCACCGCCCTGACCGGCATTGCCGGCCGATTGCCCTGGCCGGTTTTCCTGGCCGGCGAAGCGCACCACCCGGAAGGCGGGCGGTCCCGCTTCGAAAACGTTCATCTTCTCGGACATCTGTCGTCGGCCGAAATGGCGTCCTGGTACGAACGGGCCTCGATTTATGCATTGCCGGCCCTGTACGAACCCTTCGGCCTGACTGTGCTCGAAGCGGGGCTGGCCGGCTGCGCCCTGGTCCTGGGGGACATCCGGAGCCTGCGCGAGAACTGGGAAGGCGCCGCTTTGTTCGTCCCGCCCCGCAGGCCCGATCGGCTGCGGCAGGTATTGCACCGCCTGATGCAGGACGACGCCCGGCTGAAGCATTATGCCCGCAAAGCCCGGCTCCGGGCGCTGACCTTCACGGCTGAACGCATGGGCGCGGGATACATCCGGCTGTACCAGCACCTGATGTCCGTGGCCGCC
>JAEYRZ010000171.1 GCA_023435265.1 Pseudomonadota bacterium | reverse complement strand
TCCCATGCCCGGCGCCGGCCAACACCTCGGGAAACCGGTGACTCGAGAAGTATTTGAGATTTAACCGCTTCGACGACGGTTCGGTTGCCGCGCACACTTTGAATTTGGAAAAAGCATGCTGGCACTTGCCATCACCAACGGGATCGTGATCGGAATTATTTACGCGCTGGCGGCGCTGGGAGTGTCGCTGGTAGTCGGAATCATGAATGTGGTCAATTTCGCCCACGGCGAATTCTACATCCTGGCCGGCTATTTCTCCTATCTCTTTGCGCACGCCATGGGATTCGATCCAATGTCGGCCATGCTGCTGGCGGTCGTCCTTATTTTCATTCTCGGCATTCTGGTGGAGCATCTGTTGATCCGGCCGACCTACGGCGACGACATGTATTCGCTGATCCTGACCTTCATCCTTTCGATCGTGCTGCAGAACGCCTATCTGCTGATCTTCGGTCCCTATCCCAACAAGCCGCCCAACTGGGTGCAGGGCGCCACGAACATTTTCGGCCTGTTTTATTACGGCAACCAGCGTCTGGCCGCCCTGATCGCCGGGTTGGCGGTCATCGGGCTGGTGTTCGCCATGCTCAAGCTGACCTGGTTCGGTCGCATGATCCGCGCCGCATCCCAGGACCGCACGATGGCGGAGCTGAACGGGATCAACACCAAACGGCTGAACATGCTCGGCTTCGGCCTGGGCTGCGCCCTTGCCGGTGCGGCCGGTGTGATTCTGTCGCCGGTGTTTCCGGTCACGCCGACCGCCGGCGTGCCGGTGGCCCTGACCGCCTTTGTCTGCGTGGTGCTGGGCGGAATGGGGTCGCTCTGGGGGTCGGTGCTGGGAGGCCTCGCCCTCGGCCTTGTGGAGAACCTGGGCGCGGCGTTCGTCTCTACTGGCTACAAGCATGTATTCGGCTTCATCATCCTGATCCTGGTGCTGCTGATCCGGCCCGCAGGCCTGTTCGGGCGCAGTCAGGCGTGAACGGAAAGAAACGGAGCCTCGGTTGACGATGTCCAAGCGCAATCTGCTGCTGACCGCCGGCCTGGCGGTCTTTTGCCTGCTGCCCCTTCCGCTGGGCATGTACTCGCAGCATATCCTGATCATCAGCCTGTTTTACGTCATGATGGCATCCTCCTGGAACCTGATCGCCGGATACACGGGCCAGGTCTCTTTCGGACACGCCGCCTTTGCCGGTATCGGCGCCTACACGTCCGGCATCCTGGCCGTCCGCTGGGGCATCAACCCCTGGTTCGGCGTGATGGCCGGCATCCTGGCGGCGGCGTTCTTCGGCTTTCTGGTCGGCGTGCTGTGCCTGAAGATGGGCGGCATCTACCTGTCTCTGACCACCCTGGGTTTTTCCGAGATCCTGCACATCATCATCAACAACGAATATGAAATCACGCGCGGCACCATGGGTCTGCAGGTTCCCGGCCTGCTCGGCGAGTATTCCAAGCTGGGCTATTTCTATATCTTTCTGATCGCGGCGCTTGCGGTTCTGGCGATCGTGCATCGTATGATCCATTCCAATACCGGCATGAATTTCCGCGCCGTGCAGAACGACGAACGCGCCGCCGCCGCGCTGGGAGTGGACGTGGTGCGCGTGCGGCTGCTGGCGTTCACCGTATCCAGTGCGCTGGCCGGCTTGGCGGGCGCCCTTTACGGACACTACCTGCTGCTGATCACGCCGCATATCCCCTCGCTGGATCAGCAGTTCATGGTGCTCTCGATGACGGTGATCGGCGGCATGGGCTCGTTCGCCGGGCCCATCATCGGCGCCTTCGTCCTGAATATCCTCTCCGAGTACATCCGGGCCTACGGCGAGTATCACGTCCTGGTGTTCGGCCTGGTCGCCCTGATCGTGGCCCGCTTCGCGCCGCGGGGAATCGTGGGCATCGTCCGGGACCTGCGCCGGAAAAGGGCGCCGGCGGCGCTGCCGGCGGTGGTCCCCGGGCAGCGCCAGGAGGTGCTGTGATGGCCGTTCTCGAGGGTACCGGGGTCAGCAAGCAGTTCGGCGGGGTCCAGGCACTGAGCGCCGTGGATTTCACCATCCAGGAAGGGAGTATCGTCGGCCTGATCGGCCCCAACGGCGCGGGCAAGACCACGCTGTTCAATATCGTGGCCGGGGCGTTCGCGCCCAGCGCCGGACGGATCACCTTCGAAGGCCGCGAAATCACCGGCCTTGGTTCGGTGCGGGTTTGCCGCCGGGGCATCGCACGCACATTCCAGGTCACTCGGCCGTTCGGCGGCATGACCTGCCTCGAGAATGTCGCCGTGGGCATCATCAACCGTCATCCGGGCTGTCCGCGCAGCCGCTGGGAATCTGAAGCGATGCGCTTGCTGAGCGCGGTCGGGCTGAAGGATCTGGCCCTGACCGAGGCCCGCCTGCTGAACGTGGTGCAGAAAAAACGCCTCGAAATCGCCCGCGCCCTGGCGACCGAACCCCGGCTGTTGATGCTCGACGAAGTCCTTGGCGGACTGAACACCCAGGAAATCCAGGAGGCCATTGGATTTATCCGCCGGCTGCGCGACGCGCGCGGCCTGACCATCTTCTGGATCGAACACGTCATGGGCGCGATCATGCAGGCCACCGAAAAAGTGATCGTGCTGGATCAGGGGCGGGTGCTGATGGAGGGGACGCCGCGCGAGGTGGCGGCGGATGCACGGGTGATCCAGGCCTATCTCGGAGATTGATCCGGGTGCAGGCGGCTTTGGAAAAATTCGATGATCACGATGCACCGCGGGGTGCGCTGTGCACGCGGAGAGAAGCGGCATTGAATCCGAGTGCCCTCTGCGTTCTCCGGGGCCAGGCTCGGCTACAGGACGTTTCATGCTGAAAGTCCAGGAAATCAATGTCTTTCGGGGCGACACGCAGGTGTTGTGGAATGTGTCGCTGGAGGTGGCGGCTGGCGAACGGGTCGCGGTGCTGGGGAGCAACGGAGCCGGAAAATCTTCGCTGCTCGCGGCGATCACCGGTATGCTGGCGCCCAGGGGCGGCTCCATCCTGTTCAAGGGTCAATCGCTCGGCGGCCTGCCGCCGTACCGCATCACCCACCTGGGCATCGCCCTGGTGCCGGAAGGCCGGCGGGTTTACAAAGACATGACCGTGCGTGAAAATCTCGAACTGGGCGCCTTTCCCCGCCGCGGCCGGCTGCAGCTGAAACAGACACTGGAAAAAGTGTTTCAGCTGTTCCCCCGGTTGTTCGAACGCCGGGGTCAGCGGGCCGGCACGCTTTCAGGCGGCGAACAGCAGATGCTGGCCATCGGCCGCGCCCTGATGAGCCGGCCGGAATTGCTGGTGATCGATGAGTTGTCGCTGGGCCTGGCGCCGCGCATCACCAAGGAGATTTACGCCACCTTGGCCGGCCTGGGTAAGGAAGTGACCGTACTCCTGGTGGAGCAGAACGTGGAACTGGCCTTGAAGCACTCCGGACGCGCCTATATCGTGGAAAGCGGCCGCGTCACCCGTTCGGGTCCATCGGCCGGATTGAGCGACGATCCCGATATCCGCCGGGCCTATCTCGGCTTATAAATTATGATGAATTCGTAAAAAGTATTTTCTACCACAGAGAACACAGCGCGGTCAGGGCCGCAACCAAACAAATAATTGAAGGCGTTTTCCAGCCGTTGTAGTTCTGAGTTGCCAAAAACAGAACACTACAAACAGCAAGGAAAACGCCATGAAATCGTTTATACAAA
>JAEYRZ010000120.1 GCA_023435265.1 Pseudomonadota bacterium | reverse complement strand
CCCCCAGGCCATCCGCCGAGTCACGTGCAGGCCTATCAACCCGCGGGTTTGAGCACCGCCGCGATGGTCAACCGATTTCTCGAAAAGGCCCGCGACATCCTGAAGCGCGAGCGGCCTGCAAGGCATCTTCTGCTGCGCGGCTTTTCAAAGCTTCCACGCTGGCCTCAGTTCAGCGATCTTTTCGGGCTCAGGGCGGCGGCTTTATCGGATTACCCGATTTACCGCGGCCTCAGCCGTTTGCTGGGGCTGGACCTGCTCGACGGCGGGGAAAGCCTGGGGGAGCGCTTGTCCGCGATCAATGCCCGTTGGCGCGACTACGATTTCTTTTACCTGAGCCTGCAGCACATCGAACGAACCGGTGAACTGGGTGATTTCGATCTTAAAGTGCGCATGATCGAAGATGTGGACCGGGAGATTCCGCGCCTGCTGGAACTCAAACCCGATGTCCTGGCGGTCACCGGCGATCACGCTGCACCGGCCTTTATGCGTGCCCACAGCTGGCATCCGGTGCCGGTCATGCTTCATTCCCGGTTTTGCCGTCCGGACGCGGTGGATCGTTTCGGAGAACGCGCCTGCCTGCACGGCGGTCTGGGACCGAACTTTCCTGCGGTCGCGCTGATGCCGTTGATGCTGGCCAATGCCATGCGTCTCAAGCGCTACGGGGCGTGATCCGAAGTATCCAAAAATGTGCGGAACGCCGCGCTATTGTTTTTCTGCACCGCCCGCGGCTTCGGGCGCAGCGGGCCGCAGGATGAGTTCGAGCCGGGCAGGGGGAGTCATGATCTGCTGCGGCTCGAAACCGGGCGGGGCGATTTCCAAAAGCCCCGGCTGGCTGCGCCAATCCGCTTCCAGCTTCATTTTCAGCGAGCCGTCCTCCCGCTCGAATTGGATGTGCAGCGGACCGTAAGGTGTGGGCGTGGGGCCCAGGGAGAGCGTGGCCTGCTGCTGCAGCCACTGGGGAAGCAGGCCGGCGCCCAGGATCAAACGGTCGTTTTCTTCACGGACAAAAAGGTTGCGGATCATCATCACCCACTCCGCCGCGGCCCAGCCATGCTGACCGTCACCCATACAACCTCCACCGCTGAAAGGGTGGACGGCCTCAGGCCAGTTGCCGGTATCCGATGCCAGCTCGGCCGCAACCCTCAGCAGACGCCGGTAGCGCACGTCATTCGCCCTGAGCAGCGTCTGCGCCATGCCGAGCGTCAGGTAGATGTTGATTCCGGAATGAATCATATCCTGAAAAAAACCACCGTTGAAAGAGCAGTGCGTGAGCAGGAACTCCAGCGTGCGAAACATGCGCGTTTCACCCGGGGAGGTCAATTGAAGCGGATAATCGGCCACCATTACGCCGATTGCGCCGGCATCCATGCGGCGATACGGCGATGCCGGAATGCCCCCCCGGCTTCGTGAAAAGGGAATGGCGGCGATGCACGAATAGACCGAATGCTCCAGATCTGCGGCATGCCATTCCAGGCTCTCCGCCAGCGGCGGCGCCATGTGGCGCCGCATCAGGCGGGCCGCGGAACGAAGGCCGGCAATGGCCCAGAAATCGTCCCAGAAATAGAAATCGTTGGGGCCGAAATGTTCTGCGCTGAACCCGGCCGGCAGCAGGCCGGCATGCAGTTTGCCGCTCCCTCTGGGCAAGCGCTTGCGGATGATCCAGCGGGCGCCCCTGAGCACGGCCCGCAGCCATTCGTCAGGCAATTTTTCGCCGGTGGCCTGCTGAAAACGGTCCATGATCCACAGGACCTGGCCGTTGGAGTCCCATTCGCCGGCCTGGGAGTGGAAGAATCCATCCAGGCGCTGCCTGGGCGGGAAGCGATTCAGGAGGCGGCGTGCGCGCGGAACCAGGTTCAAGGCCAGCAGGGCCTGAATCATCAAGCAGGCGTCGCGAAACCAGAATCGGCGGTAGCTGAAAGGCCCCGGATATATATCGTTGGCCGACAGGGCGGCGAGTGTGCGCACGGCGCTGTCGAAAATAAACTGGTATTTGGGGTCCGGGATCTTCAGCGTGCATGCGGGTGCAAGAAAATGTTCCCAGCTGAGCGGGTGAAACTGCCCCCATCCCGGAAAGGTTTTTTGAACTTCAGCCTCGAGCGGAATGGTCAGTTCGATTTCGCGCTCGGCTTCCGGCGCGATTTTGAACACCGCCGCCCCTGTCGCCAGGCCCAGCGGGCAGCGGGTTTTGCGGCTGGAAGCGGTTCCGTCGGCGATCAGGTGGAACACGTCTCCTTTTTGAAAAGTCGAAAGGGCTGTTTGATCCGGCGTTTCGCTTATGTGGATCAGGCGTTGATCCACTTTGAGGGTATTGGCTTGAGAGTCGAAGCGGATCGATTTGACGAAGCTCACGCCTTCCGGGTTGCATGGTCGCACGGCGGCCACGAGCCGGCCTCCGGCTTTGGTGTGGCAGCGAACCCGGATCATCAGGAAAGGAGCCTTGTCTTTGAACGCGATCCATGCCTCGGACAGGATGCCGGACTGAGACCAGCCCGCTTCGGTCTCCACTGACAAACCGGGTTGCAGGCGCAGCGTTTGGCGCACGTTATCCATTTTGGAGGGCAGAATGTGCCGCCCGTCATCGGAAAGGAGCCAGAAATCGAGCGACCAGCCGTCGTGCAGCGGTGTTATGAGGCCGCGCGGATCCACGATCGGGTATACCGGCAGATAAGGATGACCCACCAGAGTCCAGTTGCGTTGCGTCAGGTTGATATGACTGAAGGTGTGCGCGCGCGGAATGAAAGAACGGCTGCTGGGATCGAATTGCTTTTGCACCCAGAAGGGCCATACCCAATCGAGGTTGAACTGAAAGATACGGGTATTGATGATGCCGCGCGCCTGCAGAATCATCCCCGCGCGCAGCAACTCGACCGGTTCCTGGACTTCGGAAGGCTGGGAGAAGGCCCTCAATCTGGCCAGCAGCTGGAGCGGATCGATCAGCCCGTATGCGCGGGCGGCACGCCGTATGATGTACTTCCAGGGTAGCCAGCGCAGGAGCATTACGCATCATCCACGAATTCCGATGACCAGATCCGGCATCTACCAGGTGTTCGAATTACTTGGCTGCGACCAGGCGGTGGATCAACAAGGTTTCATCCGTCTTTTCCCACGCGACCTGAACTTCTTCGCCTACCGAAAACGCGTTCAAGTCAACCTTTTTGCCGTTTTTTTGCAGCGCCGCGTCGGGGACCACGGGACCGCCGACGGTCAGGCTGCCTTGTTCGACCGGAACTTCCACCACCACGGTGCCATGCTGCAGATCGATGGCCGCAATTTCCCCGCGCAAGGAATGCAATGGAGGCGAAGCGCTCCACGCCGCGGATGAAAAGACTAAAAGCATTGATAAAACGAAAGTGCTTACTATGATGCGCATCGCTCACCTCCTGCATGGTCGCTTGCCATCATCGTAATGCCGACGGCAGGAAGTAACATTCGCGCTACCCCGTAAATGATCACTTCCGATCCGGTATTTTAATCGAGATTTCGATCACCGCTTGCGGAACATCGGAAGATAACGATCGGCAATGCCGGCACCAGTGCCGGGATGCAGTTCAGGCTTCTGATAGCGCTTGCGCCCATATGATCGATTCGCTGGAAGAGGTTCCCGTCGGTTGTATCTCTCGGGGAATTCGCGGCAACGGCACCATTTCAGGCTATTGCGCGGGTAGCGGGCCGGCGCCCGGAATGAGTGGGGAATCGGCCCCGGCCGGAACGGGAGTGGGTTTGGAATCCAAGCCTGGAGATTTGTCGTTTTCGGCCAGCTGTTTTTGAAGACCTGCAATCCTGGCGTTGAGTTGCTGCACGACCGCTTTTTCGGCAGCCAGCTGCCGTTCCATTTGCGCGAGGCGCTCTTGGACCGCAGCGCTGTCGCGCTGCTTCAACTGATCCGCTTGATGCTGTTCCGCTTTCAGAGTCCGTGCGCGTTCGCTGGCCAGGTGGGCCATCTGGAAACTGGTCACAGCGGCCAGAGTGATGCTCACGATCGCCACGATGGCGCTGGCGATGGCAATCAACTGATAGCGGCGGTACTCGGCCTTGATATGTTTTACAGATAGGACGGATGCAGTCATGTGGCTCCTCATTCAAGGATTCCGATAGGTCTCTTTGCACAATGGCATCCAGTGCACGCTGGCTGTCATTGAGGGCTCTCTAATCCATCCGCCCGACGATCAGGGAAATGGACCATTCCCGGAACTTGCTGTTGATCTGGGCAGTCACCGGCATGCCGAGCGTGGTGAATGTGCGTTGCAGAAACTTGGCATAGGATGGCGCGGTCTGTTTGCTGTGGATAACCAGAACCAGGCCTTCGGGCGGATTGGCGAAGGCACTTTTGACAATCCCCTGGGTATTCCATCCCTGATCGTCGAACGCCTGCTTGAGCGCAGCGGCCAGTTCGTTGGAGCGTTCATCATCCAGGACGCTGATCATGTCCAACTCGCCTTTGGGTCCCGAGGCAAGCAGTTTGGTCAGCATTTTGCGCTGCTCGCCATCCAGCGTATAATTCGGAGCCGGCGTGGTTTGAAAACCCCCGGTCTGAGTGATTTCTGAGCTCTGGGTAATGTTCATGTCCTTGAGCTCATCGATGCGGTCGCGCAAAACGCCTTCGGCATCCTGGTAGCGGCGGCGCACTTTTTCGATTTCTCTGCGTAAGGCGTCTGCGTCCATTTCAGCCAGGCGGCGCTTCTGATCTGTGATATCCTGACTCTGTTGCGTCGCAAGCAGTTCCTTGCGAATTTGTTCGGCGGCTTTTTCGACTGCCTTGATGCGCAACGTGGCATTTCGTTCCCGGTCGACAAGGTGTCCGACCATCCGGTTGCCCTTGATCCATAAAAGAATAGTGAACACAGCCGTTGCAGCCGCGCCTGCCGTTGCGATCACCTGCATCCATCCATTCACAAAGGCAACACTGTCGTAATTCTGCCACCATTCGAACATACGCATCCCCCATCCGCTCGTGTCGGGCACAATTCTAAATTTCATGAATAATACCGACAGATTGAATGATAAGCAAGCATTAAATCAGCGCCCGGGATGGCCTGGAAAGAGTCTCCGCCCGGGCAGCGCAGCAAATGACGGCGGACACTCACTGATATTCCAGGCAGATCGCATGCAGATTTGAGCATACTACATACGGGTCGGGGTCGGTACCGGGGTTGCAATGTCATTGCAGCGCTTTGCCAAGATACCGCGCGGCGGAACCGGACAATACGGCGGCTTTGTTCGATACCGATACCGACCCCGATATGAAGCTGCATGCGAGTGCACTGCCCGGCATCCGTCCTTGGTTGACAAAGCAGTGGAACTAGGTTAGCAAAAACACTTTAATTCTATTTATATGAGGTGGTTATGTGGGGTGGTGATGCTCAATGAGCATCGGCTGGAGCGGACAAGGGGATGAATGCAACAGCATCACGAAACAAAATTCTTTTCGAATTTCCAACGCGTGGCGCTGACTAAAGAGGTCTCGCCAATTGCACAGAAAAGCAGTGCATGCTTTTGACGCATACGACGTCCGCAATTTTGCGTGCAGCCGAAACGAACGAGACCGCTTCAAGCCCCAGCGTACCGCGTATATCATGATGATTTGCTTGTTTTGGGGCATCCTGTACTTATATTACAGCGGCGACATTGATCCTGAAAAGAACAGGAAATGATCAATGCCTTGGAAGAAAGGCTATCATCCTGGAGCCCGGAACCGGCTCGGACCGACCTCCGAGGTTCCCGGGATTATGTCGTCCACCAGTGAAGAAAATTGGCGATCGCCTGCAAAGAAGTGGTATAATCTACCTGACCCTGCGCTTTTCCGGCATCAATAAAACCATCAAAGCAACGGTAGGCCCATGTATCTTGATTATTACAAGCTAAAATCAAAACCATTTCAGATCACTGTCGATCCTAAGTTTCTTTGGTTGGGCGAGAAGCACAAGGAAGCTTTGGCCACCCTGCGGTATGGTATCGTCGACAACCGCGGATTTCTCCTTTTGACTGGAGAAGTCGGCACAGGCAAAACGATCCTGATCAATCGACTGGTGAGTACGCTCAATGTCGATACGGTCGTTGCGGCATTGCCGGATCCCGACCTGGAGAGCATGGATTTCTACAATCTTCTGGCCGATGGTTTGAGAATGAATCGAACCTTCGACAACAAGGCCTCGTTTCTGATCGCGCTGCGCGATTTTCTTCATCAAAGCTATGCGAACAAGAAGCATGTCCTGCTGATCATCGATGAGAGCCAACGTCTCAGCCACCGATTGATGGAAGATATCCGTGTACTTTCGAATATCGAACTGCAGGACCGCAAGCTCATCAATATTTTTTTCGTCGGACAGCAGGAATTCAATGCACACCTGAATATGCCTCAAAACAGGGCTTTGGCTCAACGCATCACGGTTCGTTATCACATCGAGGCACTTGATGCAAAAGAGACAGGGCAATACATCGTTCACCGGCTCAGGGTAGCGGGCGCCGGCGAAGCAATTTTCGACAGCGGGGCGGTCGCCGAGATCCACAATTTTTCGGGAGGAATACCGCGCCTGATCAACATTGTCTGCGACCACGCCTTGCTGACCGGATATGCCCGGGACCAGCGCAGAATCGATGGTAAAACCATCCTCGAATGCGCCCGGGAACTGCGCATCCCAGGCAAAAAAGGGGCAAACCCGAATACCAACCGGGCGGCCGTGATCAAAGAAGCGCCCTCCGCAATGCTCGTGCCGGACCAAAAGGCGGATCCGGTGCCTTCTCGGCAGGACAAACGCGCCGGCTTGAAATTTTTGTATGCCGCCTTGATATTGATGCTCGGCGCAGCCGGAGCACTGGCGGTGAATCACTTTACAGGCGACAAGTGGCAGCTTTGGGGCGATGAAGACCCCACACCCCGGAAGTATATTGCAACCCCCGAAAGTGAAAAAGAACTACTTCAGCAGCGGATAGAAAAAAATGATCCTGCCCTGACGCCGCGCACCATAGATCCGATCGCGCCTGTACCCCTGCCGATCGATAAATCTCCGCAAGAGCCCAACCCGGGAGAGCCCGTCGATCAAAGAGCATCAGTTGTCGGCAAAATCCCTCCTGCGGCGGGAAGCCAGGGAAGTCTCGAAACAATGCGCAGCGACAATCCCGACCGTAAAGTCAGCGCAGTGAAGCCGCTTCCGGTAATCCAGGGGAAAAGTACGATTTACTTCACAGTCAATTCTAACGATATCGACCAAAAATCATATCCGGAACTGGACCGGATCGCAGAGCATATGGTAGCCAATCCATCGGATGTCATCAACATCCGCGGCTACACGGATTCGAGCGGTTCTTCGGGGTATAATGAAAGCGTGTCCCGGTTTCGGGCCAATACCGTCAAATCCTATTTGATCGGCAAGGGCGTGTCCCCTGAAAACATCAATATCTTCGCCATGGGAGGCGCCAACCCCATCGGAGCCAATGACACCCAGGAGGGAAGACGGCTCAACCGGCGGGTGGAAATCGAATTCCCGGGCAACTAAACGGTTGCAGCGTTTGTGCGCTCAAGTGCCGGAGCCTGATTCACTGGATATTCCCGGAGCGCTTGTCGATCAGGCGTGATCGCCTGCAGGCATGCCGCAGGCACGATGGTCGGGGCCAATAATAATGAAATTGCCTCCGCCGGAGGCTTAACGGATGCCTCAGCCACCGCTCGGCCGGCACGTCGGCGATGTGAACCCGCCTTTGCCGCTGGGGATTCCCTGGGGCCTTACACTGCCTGCGGATATCAAACGGCGCACATCGCGGCCGCAGCATGATGGGCAAATCGGATCGGGGTCACGCTCCGATAATTGAAGGTGTTCAAAATCACATTGACATTTATCGCAGCGGTATTCGTAAATCGGCATAGCAACACCTCTCGTTCGCAATTGCTGTGCATTTTAATGCAAAGGATTGCGGCGTCAAGTCCGATTATCTATACAGCACCGGCCTGTTGAGCCAGCCATATGCCCAGCAGCAGGCAAATCAGCGCCACGGTCATGGCGATGATCGGCAGCTTGACCGCCTTACGCGTGTTTATACGCCGCAGGTGATCGGAACTCGTTTTGAGATGCTGGAGTTTTTGCGTATCGTCCGTTTCGATGCAGATGCTGCTGGATGCCCGGATCATGCCCGACTGTCCGGCCGAAGCCGGCACGATGGTGAAATCATCACTTGAGATCAAGCGGTAAAAAGGGTCGGCGAGGTGCCATACGTGCAGGTAGGCGCCATCAAACTGGACGAGCACCGGCAAAGTCTTCCTGCTTTCAGGCTGGTGGTATGATCCTTTGAACTCGATCATCGCCCGGCTTCCATTCGTTTCGCTTTTACGTCCATGCCTGCTTTGCTATGCAAAAGACAAGCCGCAAATTTCTGACTGGATTTGCGTGTTACTCTGGGGGGATAGACGATTGATCGGGTCGGCGAGCGCGGCTACTGCCATAGAATGTCACCTGCCGGCCGTTTTTGGAAAGTAAATCCCAAATTCGGCGCCGCTCTGCGCCGGAACTCAGGTGGTCCAACGGACGATCGCAGACCCCCAGGTGAGGCCGGCGCCGAAACTGACCATCAGGATATGGTCGCCCTTTTTGATCCGGCCGCTGCGCGCGGCTTCATCCAGCGCGATCGGAATTGTCGCCGCTGATGTATTGCCGTATTTCTGCAGGTTGGTGAATACTTTTTCCATGGGTATGCGCAGCTTTTCCGCCACCGCCTGAATGATGCGCATATTGGCCTGGTGCGGAATCACCAGATCGATGTCTTCACGCTGCAGATGATTGACCTGCAGCGCTTTTTCCGCAATGTGAACCATGGAGCCCACGGCCTGTTTGAACAGCCGATTGCCCTCCATTTTCAGGTAGTACGGTTTGATATCGAGGTCGGAAAGAATCTCGGGTACGGCGCCGTTGCCGTCTTCGCTGTACAGCAAATCCCAAAGGCGGCCGTCCGATCGGATGTGGGTCGACAGAAGGCCGCCGCTTTCGACGCTACGGCGCAAAACAACGGCCCCGGCGCCGTCCCCCAATAGAACGCAGGTTCCGCGATCCTGCCAGTTGACGATGGATGAAAGACGTTCCGCTCCAATCACCAGTACGGTTTTCGAGGATAACGCCTTGATGTGATTATTGGCTAAATCCAAACCGTACAGAAAGCCGGAACAACCGGCCGAGACGTCATAGGCTGTGGCGTTGTCCGCTCCGATTTCCTTTTGCACCAGGCAAGCGGCCGAAGGCACATGGCGGTCGGGAGTCACGGTGGCGATGATGATTGTGTCCAGTTCACCCGGCGTTATCCGGGCAGCCTGCAGCGCGGCAAGCGCAGCCCTTGCAGCCAGGGCGGTGGTGGATTCCGTCCCGGTCGGCCGGGCAATGCGACGCTCTTTGATGCCGGTCCGGCGGGTGATCCATTCGTCGGAAGTATCGAGAAATGTTTCCAGATCCTGATTGGTCAATATCCGGTCGGGTACAGCGGAGCCGGTACCGATGATTCGCGCAAAGGTCATGAAAAGAAGGTCTCCAACGGAAATGATGCGGTTACTCGAACGGTGGCCAAGCGCACTCCATCATAAAAACAAATTCGGCTTTATAGCCGTATTCACATATGGTGTCAAAACAAACCCGCTGTTGCGCCTCTACGAATCAGGATCGAACAACTGCGCCGGAGCCTGGTTTGAAGGCGATGGGTTCGCATGGAAGACAATCGATGCATCAACCCGAGTCGGCTTATGCATACATACCCATTGCCGATGCAGGCAATAACCACGCTTGCGGGATCCATTGTTCGGGAAACGAAAACCCGTACGGGTGGCAACAGGTTTGGAATGGAAGCGCGCTCAACAGCCGATCGCAATGGTCATCCGAGAAATTCCCTCAGTATGTGCAGCATTCGACGCAGCGGTTCGGCGGCACCCCAGAGCAGTTGATCGCCGACTGAAAAAGCAGTCAGGTAAAGAGGCCCCATGTTGAGTTTCCGAATTCGGCCGATTGGAACGCTCAAGGTTCCTGAGACCACGGCGGGATTCAATTCGCGCAGCGTCGCCTCCTTTTCATTGGGAACGATCCTGACCCACGGGTTGTGAGCGGAAATCATCTGCACGAGTTCATCCAGGGGCACATCCTGCCGCAGTTTGATCGTAAATGCCTGACTGTGGCAGCGCATTGCACCGATGCGGACACATTGCCCATCGATCGGGATCGGTTGGTCGCTGCGTCCGAGGATTTTATTGGTTTCGGCGAATCCTTTCCACTCCTCGCGCGTCCGGCCGTCGGGCATGGCGCGGTCGATCCACGGAATCAAGCTGCCGGCGAGTGGAGCGCCGAAATTGAGGGTGGGGTGGTCGCTCCGGCGCTGGCAGTCTGACACGCGTCGATCCAGTTCCAGAATCGCGGCCGCCGGATCCAAAAGTTCGGTCGCCGCATCGCCGATGGTTTTCATCTGCAGTACCAGTTCACGCATGTTTTTGGCCCCGGCGCCCGAAGCCGCCTGATACGTCATCGACGTCATCCATTCTACCAGGTCGTGTTCATACAGGCCGCCCAGCGCCATGAGCATCAGTGAAACGGTGCAGTTTCCGCCGATATAATCCTTGATTCCCCTGGACAAGGCCTGATCGATGACGCCCCGGTTAACTGGATCCAGGATGATGATGCTGTTTTCCGCCATACGCAAGGTGGAGGCGGCATCGATCCAATACCCGTTCCATCCCTCCGCGCGCAGGCGGGGATAGCACTGCTGAGTGTAGTCCCCGCCTTGGCAGGAGAGAATGATGTCCATCTGAGAAAGGCGGCGGTAGTTGAATGCGTCTTCAACCGGCGGGACGTCGCGTCCGACACGGGGGGCCTGCGTACCGGCCTGAGACGTGGAGAAAAACAGAAATTCGAAGTGTTCGAAATCGTTTTCGGCCTTCATGCGTTCCATGCAGACCGAGCCGACCATGCCGCGCCACCCGATGAATCCAACCTTCAGCATATACTGCTCCTTTGAAATTCCGGCGTAAGTCAAAACCCTTAGGGTGGACGGGTATAATTGTCAAGGTCTTTGTCGCGCGGCTGACGCAGCCTTGAGCGTGCACTTGAGTCGACCTCGGTTTTAGGATAGTGAATGTGGCGACATCAATCGATCGACAATGGGCGAGGCAATGACCGGAATCGGCAAAGAGATCGTCATTCCCAGAGAAGACGCCGTCTTCTGGATGGACGAGCGAGGGCGTTGGTGCAATCAATACGGACCCTTTGAACACCCGAAAATCATCGCGTACTTTAACCAGGCGATTCGTCGCGACGCACAAGGCTACTTCGTTGAACAGGCGGTCGGCGCCGTGCGTGAAAAAGTCTACTTCCGGTATGCCGACACCCCATTGTACGTTGTCGATATCGTTGAGGGTGAGCCGCCCGGGCTGGCCTTGAACACCGGCGAGCGGACCGCATTGAATCCCGTGGCCCTCTTTGTCGCGCGCGATAATCTGTACCTGCGCCGGGGCGAAGAAAGGATCAGGTTCAGCGAACGTGCTTTGCTCAAGCTGGCCGATTCGATCGACTACCGCGACTGCCGGTATTTTTTCCGCCTGGAAGAGGGCTGGCAGCCGATCGCCGAGGAAACCGAAACCGCTCCGCACAGTTCCGGTTCATGAGCACTGAAAATGAAGCGCCAGCGGGGAATCGGGACCCGTCTGCTGCCCGACCGAGATGTACCCGCTGTCAGGCAATGCGATCTCGGCCCTGCGCAGGACGATCATTTTGGCATTCCGCGGAAAAATAAAGGTTCCATTGATACTCTGGTCCACCAGGATGAACGTATCGCGCCGCAATTCAATCCGGGCGTGCAACCGCGAGACCATCGGGGCCTGAATCATGAGGCGATTGGCGGTATCGCGGCCGATCGTCAAAACCGGCTCCTGAAAGTCTATGCGCACGATTCGACCCTGATGGGAACATGTCATCTCAAGCCGGCGGGCGGTTGTCGGTGCGCATGATGGATCCGCGTTGCCGCCGATGAGGGTCAGTTCTTCTAAGTGCCCCCAGGTGACTTCAAAAAGTTCGAACAAGGCGTCCTTGCCCCGTACGCGGGTCCGGTCGACCAGGCGGGTCAATACCTGTTGCTCGGCGTCGATTTGGTCGCGCGTCGCTCTGTCGGTGATGATCTGGCCGGCTTTGGCCTGCGCGACCATGCGTGCGGCGACATTCACCCCATCTCCGAAGAAATCGCCCGGCCTGGGGATGATCGGACCATGATGGAATCCGATCCGCAGACGGATACCATGGTTCGCCAATTCGGGGTCGCCGGCTACGGCCTCCTGCATGGCGACGGCTGCCCGGGCCGCATCTTGAGGCTGCGCAAACACACACATGCTTTCGTCGCCGATTGTTTTGACGGTCTGCCCCGAGTGGGCCAGGGCGACCCGACGCAGAAGATTCATGCAGGCAGACACCAGCGCAAGCGCAGGCTGATTTCCGAGTCTCCCGAACAGGCGCGTGCTGCCGGCGATATCGGCGAACAGGATGGTCTGTAGTATTCCGTCGGATGAAGTCATGCTGGTTTTATTTCGCATAGATGCGCAGTTTTGACAAGCGAAGCAGGATTGGTTTCACCCGCATTCACCGACTTGGCTGGGCGTCGGCATGCGCGTTGCTATGCTTCTCCGGGCAGGTGCCGGATCCGGATTTCCCGTTTTTGAATGTCTCTTGCAAATGCCCCCCAATACTGTATGTTGGACGCTTTCGGTAAATCGGCGGCGTTTTGAACCGATCATCTTCATTACCGCGATTTATACGCGGAAAAGGTGCCTCAGGCCGCATCCGCGAGGTCAGGAGCATGAGCGGCAAAGGAAACGAATCCTTTTTACTTCGCAAGATCCTCTCCAGCGGACAGGGCGGCGCCGAGGCGGGCGCCATGGATCTCGCGCTTAAAATAGGCCTTGAGTGCGGTGGTTGGGCCCCCAGGGGCGGCCGTTCCGCAGGTGGATCCACACGGATCGACTACCACCTCGAAGAGACCGAAAGCATCGATTTCCAGGAAGCCGTCGAATACAATGCCCGCGATTCAGATGGAACGTTGTTGTTGACCCGCGGCAAAAAGAGCCCGCTGGTCAAATATGCCATTCAAATGGCCCTGAAGCACCAAAAGCAGCTCCTTCACCTCGACCTGGCCGAATACCCCGTTTTTGAAGCGGGATCGATGATCAGCACGTGGATTTCGATGCAATTCATCAAAGTCGTGTATGTGACCGGGTCTCGCCAGGATGAAGATGAAGAGATCTATCGAATGACTCAAAAAGCATTGGAAACAGCCGTTTATCTGGGGTTTGTAAAATCGGGTGTGCATCCACACGCCGGGAAGCAGCTTGAAGTCTCCCGCAAGCGGATCACCGAATATCCGCAAAGCGTTGCGGAAGCCGTCGAGCAGCTTAAAACGGCCTTGCCGCTCAAGGATCGGGCATTGATGGCCAATATGCGCCCCCACGAGCTGGAGAACTTGCACTCGGGCCTGGGCGAGTATATCAAGCAAAATTTCGGGCTTTACGCCGGTAATTCGAAACTGCTGCAGGCGTGCGCCCAGACGGGGAAAATCATTCGTCCGCTTCCCGACGAAGCCGCCGCGGTGATCCTGCGAGCGCTTTGGAAAAACCTGCAGGCAACCCACAAGCTGCGGGTGATCAAGTAGGATGGACCGTCGAGAGTGTTCCCTTCGATAAAAAAGGACCTGATATGGTTGAATTTCTGCCTCTGAACGGCATCCGGTACAATTCCCGAAAGATCTCGGATCTATCGGCAGTGGTAGCACCTCCTTACGATGTGATCGCTCCTGCCGAACAGGAGAATTACTACGCCCGGCATCCTCACAATGTCATTCGCCTGATCCTTGGCCGCACGGAGCCCGGCGACGACGAGCGAAACAATGCGCCCGCGCGGGCGGCCGTTCATCTCGACAATTGGCTCAGGGAGGCCATACTGATCCAAGAACCCGAGCCGGCCTTTTATCTCACAGCCACAACCTTCAACCATGAAGGCCGAAGATTCACCCGTACGGGAATTATCGGTCGGGTGAAGCTGAGGCCCTTCGAAGAGGGGGACATTTTACCGCATGAGTGCACGTTCTCGAAAGTCAAAACGGAGCAATTGCGCCTGATGCAGGCCTGCCGGGCCAATCTGAGTCCGGTTTTCGGTCTGTGTGCGGACTGCGGAGGGCTTTTTTCCGAAATCCAGAAGCTGATGCGCGAGCAACCCCCGGCGATTAATTTTACGGACGACCACCAGCTTCATCACGGCGTCTGGTTTCTGACCGATCCGCGGCATACGGCCTCGCTGAGCGCGTCTTTGCGTGGGCACCGAATCTACATCGCCGACGGCCACCACCGTTATGAGACCGCCCTTAATTACCGCGATTATCTCTCGCAGCGGAATCCGGCACTTCCCGCGAACCACCCTGCAAATTATGTCCTGATCAGCCTGAGCGGCATCGAAGATCCGGGCATGATCGTCTTGCCGGCGCATCGGCTGCTCAAAGATGTTCCCGGCGATCGCATGCGCTCCTTTATTTCCAGATCCCACGCTTTTTTCGAGGTGGTCCCTTTTGGATCCGGCGGCGGAGGCATCGAAGCACTGGCCCAGGCCAAAGCGCTGCAGAAGGAATTCGCCGCGCAAAATGCGATAACCGCCATCGTGCGCCCGCATGACGAGATCTTTGTTCTGCGGCTCAAACCCGGCGTCATGAAAGAACGGTACCCGGACGAACCGGAGTCGCTGCGGAGTCTGGATGTGACGGTATTGACCCGTCTGGTGCTGATGGAACTGCTCGGATACGATCAGGCAAATCTGGACGATGAAAATAGAATCTTCTATCGTACTGACGCCCTGGAATGTCTGCATAGCGTCCGCCAGGGATCGGCCGACATGGCCTTTATTATGAACCCGACCCGGATCGATCAGGTCCGGCGGGTCTCCGAAGAGGGATTGATCATGCCACGCAAATCGACTTATTTCTTTCCGAAGGTGATCAGCGGGCTGGTCATCAACCCCCTCTGGTGAACGCCGTTTTCCAATACCGTTCAGGATTGACGGCGACCTGATCTTGAACTGGATGCTTTTTACGAGTTCATCAGGGATTATTTAGCGCATGATCGTAAGCGGCCTCGGAGAATCCCAGGATGATCGTGCCGTTGATCACCGCCAGCGGCACCCCGGGGCGCTTGTCCAAGGCCTCGCGGCGCTTGGCCGCCGCGCCGTCCTTCTCGATGTTGTATTCCACAAACGGCACGCGCTTCGAACGTAAATAGTTGCTGGCCATCCTGCAGTATTTGCACCAGGTGGTGACGTAGAGTTCAACCTTTGGATGTTGGACCGGTTTTTTTGCAGGCGCCTGCTCGGCCGCGGGAGCTTGCGCCGGCGCGGAAGTGTCTGCGCGGGCAGGTGCGGGCGACGGTTTCTCGGGCGATGGCGGAGACGAGGGCATGCTCTCGATATCCTGAGCCCTGTCTGCGGAAGGGGGTTCGTCAGAAAAATGGACGATACCATCATCGTCGACCCACTTGTAGAGATCCGCTTCCGCCGCATTTCCAGCCAGAAGAAGGAGTGCCACGGCCAGAATGCCGATGACATTTTTGGAATCGATCACATTGCCTCCATCAGGTTACCGCCTGCGGATCGTTTCCGCCGCCGCAACGTCTATCTATTCTTCAGTCAGCCGCATATTCTGAAATTCTTCATCTCCCAGGGCAAGATCGCGGAGATGCTCGAAATGCGCACAGGGCATGTGCGCGCACAAACCGCAGTGTTCGAGGTTCATTTGCGAAATGCAACAGTTGTATATCGGACATGCGGGAGGAGTCATCCGCGCCGTCCAGGAGGGCGCTCCTTGAGACGCTCTGCATCCGCGACAATGTTTGTCGAAATAACCGCATTCACTACATTGAAGCCCGCAGGGCGACGCTGATCCCTGAGTGGTCATGGCGCAACCCGTAAGCTATCGTGTCGATGGTCGGGATACGTTTTCTTCCCGCCCCGCTTTTACATCATAATCGTCCGCATGTAAAAGCCTAACCTTGACCGACGGGAGGGCTCAGGTCCTCAAGGCGATGCAAATGCCATCCTGTTCGGGCGAGTGTCCGGGAAGGAAGGCCCACAGGTTGACGTACTGCCAATCTGAACTGCCGGCAATCGCGCGGTTGAAAGCGTCGGAAGCCTCGAAGCCCGTATTGTCGACCACCAGCAATCCGTTCGGCGGAAGCAAGCGGGAGCAGTGCGCCAAGGCCGTGGTATAATCTTGCTTTTCGATATCCATGAAGATCATCGTGACGGGTTCCTGCCATCGGGCAAGCGCCTCCAGAGCATCGGAGCAATGCACCGCGACGATGTCGCCGAGGCCGGCGCGTTCGATGTTCGCACGCGCCCGTGCGGCCATGATTTTGTCCGACTCGAAACTATCCACTTTTCCGTCGATGTGACGGCTTGCCAGGCCCAGGAAAATGGTCGAATAGGCGAAGGCCGTTCCCAGTTCGAGGATCCGATCGGCCCTGCTCAACCGCGCCAGCAGATAAAGCAATTGCCCGGCCGCGGGCCCGATGATTGGAATTCGCTCCCGGTGCGCCTCCCGCTCCAGAGCAACAAGCAATTCGGACCGCTCCGGCAGAAACTGACGGAAATACTGATGAGGGTCGGCAACCATGCTCATGGCAAATCTCCCTTCCCGTTCGAGTGTGGAAATGGAACGTATGGCCGCCGCAAAAATTTGCAATGTGCTGTAAATATGGCGGCGGCGAACATGTTCCGACCGGCAGGAACCTGTCTAAAACCGTTGAGCTTGGAATCGATGGTCAGATCGGGGTCGGAATCGGTTCGCCGTCGCTATCGGAAAACGCCGTCATTCAATATTCCTGGAGCCTGACCATACGGTAGACTTGTTCGATACCGATTCCGGCCCCGACCCCGACACCGTACTTCGATGGGACCTGCCGAGGCCCGGCATGCGCTCGACAAAAATCCTGGACCGTGATATCTGGCCCGCTGCCGTTCGTCACTGCGAGATCGATCTGAGATGCCTGAGTTGCCCGAAGTCCAAACCATTGTCGATGATCTGGCGGCCGCCGGTGTCGTGGGACGCACCATCACCCGTGCAACGGTACGCTGGCCGCGCAGTATCGGGAAACCGGACCCCCGGACATTCTGCAAACGCGTCTGCGGCCGGAACATCCTGGGCATCGGCCGGCGCGCCAAATATCTCGTCTTCGCGCTTTCGGACGGCATCTGGATGGTGGTTCACCTTCGGATGACCGGAAGATTCGAATTGTTGCCCGCCCGTAAATCCCCCGCAAAACATGTCCATGTCGTTTTCGCCTTGGACGACGGGCGCCAGCTTCAGTTTCACGATACGCGCAAGTTCGGGCGCTTTTACCTGACGGAAGATCCGAAACGCTTTTTTCAGGCCTTGGGACCCGAACCGCTGGCCCGTGATTTCACCTCACGCCGGCTTACCGCCATGCTGGACGGAAAACGAAGGCAGATGAAGCCCCTGCTGCTCGACCAGACCTTCATCGCCGGTTTGGGGAACATTTATGTGGATGAGGCACTGTGGACAGCCCGCATTCACCCCCTGCGCCCGGCGCAGTCACTCTCGGCGAAGGAGATAACAGCCCTGCATAAGGCTATTCGCAGTGTGCTGAAACAGGGCTTGCGCAATTCCGGAACCACCCTGGGCCGGGGTGCGGGCAATTTTTATTCTCTCAACCAGTCCGGCGGCCGCAATGCCACCGAATTGGCGATTTTCCGGCGCAACGGCCTGGCCTGTCGCCGCTGCGGAACCACAGTCGAACGCTTGATCGTAAGCCAGCGCAGCACGCATGTGTGCCCGAAATGCCAGCCGCTGCAGGGGCCCGGTGACGACCGCGGCCGGCATTCCGGAATCCTTAGGTGATCACAACAAAACCATTGATATTGATATCCTGAAGTTTCTGGACGACGCGGTCCAGGATGACGCGGGCGGGGTCTTCTCCCCCCTGATCGCTTTGGCGCAGGCATGATTCGAGCAGCGCTTCGTTGCCTTGCCAGATTTGAAATTCATCATTCAGATAAGGCGTGACCTTCTCGCACAAAAAGTCATAATCTTCGTGGTTCAACTCGGTCAGTACCTGCAGGTGCTGGATTAATAGATCGGATATCAACAATTCGGCCGCTTCGTCTACGGTGCTTGGCAGGCGATCGCGAGCTTCTTTGTCAAACATGGTATTCCTCATAAGTCTCCTGGATTTTGAATCGCGGCCTTTCACAGAACGAAAGCGCGTTTAATGTATCCGCGTCTAGTGTATCGGCCTCTCCGATCCAATAATAAGAAAGTCGTCAGATAAGTTTTTCGATTACTCAACGCTATGATGAATTTTTACGACAATACCCGCTTTCCCTTGGACCGATCTACTGGAATCACTGAACCGGGAGGGGATGAGGAAGAGGCGCGGCCATCGGACGATCTGGGTACAGGAAATGGGGTTCACAACAATCTGACTACAGTGTTTACCGTATTTTAGGGTGTCGCACAAGCCCATTTTTCACTGATGGTTCTGCTTCTGCGGAAAAAGAGTACGTGATAATAAATATGCGGTTATCTGGAACGTTCCAGTTCTGGTTAATGGCACGGTTCAGGTGCCACTGTACCATATCATTTTCGGGGTCGGGGTCGGAATCGGGATCGAAATCGAATTGGACTATACCCGATTCCGATACCGACCCCGACCCCGAGACCGGCCGATCATGAACCCAAACCGATCCGCAGGCACATCCCGTCGGGTGGCTGTACGTTATGGAAAACGTGTACTAAGGCAGATTGCCGCACTTGAGCATTTCGGATAACCGAAATAATATCCTTGTGAGGAGATATGAATGAGCACTCGAGGCGCTGTACAGCGGACTCCCGAACAGATCGTTGCGGCGTTGATCCGGCGGACTGCGGCACTGCATTTCGCTCCGCCGGTCAGTCATATTTACAACCCCTTGATTTACGCCCAAGGTGCTTTTTTACTTTATTGGCAACGTTATGGGCGTACATCCAAGGAGGTGGTGTTTGTTGGGATGAATCCCGGGCCGTGGGGCATGGCTCAGACCGGCATTCCGTTTGGCGACCCGGTAATGGTCAGGGATTGGCTCGAAATCTGTACGCCGGTCGGAAAGCCGGCGCGGGTTCATCCCAAGCGGCCCGTCGACGGATTCGATTGTCTTCGCCGGGAAGTTTCCGGCCAGAGGTTCTGGGGATGGGCTAAGTCCCGCTTCGGAACGCCTGAGGCGTTTTTCAGGCGCTTCTGGGTCGCCAATTATTGTCCGCTGGTGTTCATGGAGGCGGGTGGGCGCAACCGAACACCGGACAAACTGCCGGAAGCGGAACGCAAACCGCTGCTCGCCGCATGTGACGCGGCTTTACGCCAGACGATCCAACTGATGCAGCCGCAATGGGTCATCGGCGTCGGTGGATTTGCCGCGCAGCGGGCCGCCGTTTCACTGGAAGGTTTCGATGTCCGGATCGGACGGATCACCCATCCCAGCCCGGCCAATCCCAAGGCGAACCGGGGCTGGGCCCGCATCGTGGAGCAGGAACTGGCGGAACTGGGCATCCGCCTCTTCTGATCTGCATTGCGATTACGGAAAAAACAGACGGCTGTAAGGCCGCGTCCCCTGAACCAGCGCTTCGAGCCGTGCCGGGAAAAACTTGAGCAAAAGCCTGAGCCCTGTGAAGCGCCGCAGGCGCCCGCCGAAGAACAGCATCCAGCGATAAAACGCGATCCAGCGGAATTCACGCAGCACCATCCGGTTCAGCCATCGACCGTAACGGGCGGCCAGGTCCGCAGGGTGATTGCGGCAGTCCGTAATGGCCAGCGCGGCTGCCTGAGCGCTGCGATGCGCGAAGAAAATGCCCTCGCCCAGCAACGGGTCGGCCAGTCCGCAGGCGTCGCCGATCAAAAGCAACCGATCCCGTGCCGGTTTGGATAGAAAGTTGCCATAGGGCAGGGGATGGGACTGCCACTCGACATCGCTGAATGCCGCCATTCCCCAATCCGCGAGAAACCGGCCGAAGGCCGCTTTAAGCGATGGTTTTCTTTTCCTGCGACCGAGGCCGCAGATGCCCACGACATTGCTTCGGGGATTGGGAAAGGACCAGGCATACCCCCAAGGGGCGTAGCCGAAATACAAGGTGGCGCAAGGCTTGCCGGGTGCGGCCGGATAGCGGGTCTCGATGGCGCCGGCCAACCGGGAGCGCCATCGCCGCCGATCGCCCCTGGATGTCCACATGCATCGTCGCAGGCGG
>JAEYRZ010000062.1 GCA_023435265.1 Pseudomonadota bacterium | reverse complement strand
CAGCAGCCCGACACTCATCAAAACGATCGCGACCAGGGCGGCGTTGCGCATACTATTCTCCCGCGGGTTCCGGTTTTTGCATGCATTCATAGATGATGTCGCCGAAAAATTTGATCTCCAGGCCGATGCCGTAATGGTGCACGATGTCGTGCAGGCCGCTATGGCAGTTGTGGCAGGGGGCGATCAGGGTGACCGCGCCCCGGCTCTTGGCCTCGAAAAGCTGCTCGGCCTTGATGCGGTTGCCGGCCAGGCGGCTGTTTTTGAACGGCGGGCCGCAGTTGATCACCCCGCCGCCGGCCGCGCAGCAGTAATTGTGCTCGCGGTTGGGGTACATCTCCACCAGGTTGGTGCACAACATGCGCGTCAGTTCGCGCGCCTTCTCGTGCAGGCCGGCGCCGCGCGAAACGTTGCAGGGGTCGTGCAGCGTCACCGGCTTGTCGTATTTCCTGGCGATCTTGATGCGTCCGCTGGTGAGCAGTTCGTGGAAGAATTCGATGGCATGCACGATCGGCAGCGGCGGCATGGCCCATCCCAGCCAGCGGTTGCCCACGTCGTACACCGAGCGGAAGGCGTGGCCGCATTCGCCCATCACGATGCGTTTGACTTTCAGGCGCAGGGCGGTGTCGAAATGGGCGCGTTTGATGCGCCCCATGATCTCGTTGTCGCCGGTGAACATGGCCATGTCGCTGTTGTCCCAGCCTACCGAAGCCGGCATGGTCCAGTCGACGCCCGCCGCATGCAGGATCACGGCGGCCTGGTAGATCAGCTGGGCCTGGAATTTGGGTTCGGGCGCAATCACCGAGTACATGATCTCGGCGCCCTCTTTTTCCAGCGGGATGCGCAGATCGGGGATTTCGCCGCGCGCCTCCTCTTCCTGCCACTGCAGGGTGTCGATCCACTCGTCACCCTTGACCCACATCTGGTTCATGGTCACCGAATGGCTGTGGGCCGTGTCCTGGATGTAAAGCGGCGTGACGCCCAGCTTGTGGATGATGCGCCGCATCACCAGCATCATGTAGGCCACGTCGATCCCGAAGGGGCAGTACTGCGCGCAGCGTTTGCACAGGTTGCATTCGGTGTGCGCGATGCGCGCCGCCTGCTTGATGAATTCGGCGTCCACGCGGCCCTTGCGCTTGAGCAGTTCCCAGATGGTCTGCTTGACTTTTGCCACCGGCGCGAAATGCGGGTCGTTGTCGTGCGAAAGGTAGTAATGACAGGCCTCGGCGCAGAGGCCGCAGTGGATGCAGGTCTCGACGTAGGCCCTGAAACGGGCGCCGGTTTCGCCCTTGAGCACGCCGTTGACTACGCGTTCGATTTTTTCGGGGGTCAGGCGCCGGGCGCCGACTTCGATGCCTTCATCCAGCACCTTGGCGGATTCTTTTTTTTCCGGTTCGGCCATTTTTATCTCCTCGTCCGATGCGGGCTACCAATCCTGCGCATGCCGGACTTTTCCGAATTCCGATCCCATATAGGCCCGCGTGAAGATCGAGAACAGCATATGGCTCAGCCGCGTGAACGGTATGGCGGCCAGCATGATTTCGCCGCTGAGCATGTGGGCGATCGTCATCCAGCCATTGGGCCCCCACTGTTGGCCGGCCAGAAAGCCGGTGACAAACGGCGCCGCCACGATGAGCAGCAGGAGGTAATCCGAGGCGTCGGTGACGAATTTGACTTCCGGCCGGCTCAGGCGGCGCACCAGGAAGAAAACGCAGCCGGCGATCACGATCAGGGTCAGGATGTCGGCGGCAAAATCGGGCAGGCTCCACCAGCTCAAATCCCAGGACTCGTCCCACAGAACGATGTGGGCCAAGAGGAAAATAGGGGTGATCAGCAGCCCCAGGTGAAACAGGAAGGTCGTCACAGTCAGGGCCGGGTGGCGTCGCCAGCTGGCCGTGCCGAACGGCACCAGCCAATGCAGGATGGAACGCAGGCCGTATCTCAGGCTGAAATAGCTGTAAATGAACTTTTCGGTGCGGTGCACGTGCACCAGCAGTTGGATCAACCGGAACGCAAGGCCGCCCAGAAACAGGATAAAGGCCGCCCAGGCCAGCGGGCCCGCGGCTAAAGCATACAGCGCGTGCATGGCATTTCTCCTCTATCCGGTGATGGCGTCGACCGGCAGGACGCGCCGGTGGTAGACGCCGGATTCGACGAAGCGCAGCAACAGCGACCGGCCGTCGGGGCTGAACTGCGGGTCCCAGGCCGCCTCGCCGGTCGTATCCCAGAGCCGGCCGTTTACCGCGAAGCCGTAGCGGCCCTGGCGCTCCACGCGGGCCGCCACCGCACCGCCGGCCGGTGAGAAGACCGGCGGGAAGGCCATATCGAACGCCGCGTCCCAGGGCCGGCCGTCCACCACGATGTTCCAGGTGCCGTTTTCTTTGGCCAGGGCGGCGACACTGCGCCCGTCCGGCCCGAAAACCAGGTCGGTGACCGCTTCGCCAAACGTCACCGGCCAGGGGCTGCCGTCCACGGCCACCGTCCAGCGGCCGAAGGCCGGCGCCACGATCGCCGCCAGCCGCGAGCCGTCCGCATTGAACCGCTGCTGCCAGAGCTGCACGAAGGGCGTGTCCCAGACCCGCTTGCCGTCCCGGACCATGTACCATTTTCCGGCCTGGCGCACCGGCGCGAACACGGCGCCGCTCTGCGGCTGGAAGCTGGGCGTCCACACGCCCCCGAATTTTTGCTCCCAGGGCGCACCGTCCACCACGATGGTGTAATCGTACAGCGAAAGGCGCGCCTCGGCGGCCACATGGGCGCCGTCAGGGCTGATCACCGGCTGCCACACATTGACGAAAACGCTGTCCCAGGCATTGCCGTCCAGGGCGGCGCTGAATGTTCCTTCCTGGAACTTGTGCACCTGGCCCGAGTCGGCGTCCGCCACCTGGACGGCGCCGGCCGTGTGCCGGCCGTCCGCGCTGAGCGCGAAATAGGTCAATTGGGCGAAATCCTGCTCCCAGGCGAAGCCGTCCACGGCCATGGCATAGCGGCCGTCGTTCTGCACGGCCACGGCGATTTGCCCCCCGGCGCCGAAGATCGGGTTCCAGACATAGCCGAATCGGCCTTCCCAGCTCTGGCCCTCCACGGCCACGGTCCAGTCGCCCGCTTCGCAGACCAGCGCCACGGCACGGCCGTCGGGCGTGAAGCGCAGGTGCCAGATCTTGTCGAAATGGTTTTCCCAGGCCTCGCCGTTGACGCACACGCTGAATTCACCCTCGTCCACATTGGCGACAGCGGCCACCCGTTCCCCGTCCGGGCTGGCATACGGCTCCTCGATCCACCGGAAGCGGTCCCGCCACCCGGCCAGGGGGATCTTTTTTTCTCCGACTTCCCAGTCCCAGCTTGAAGGATCCACTCTATCGCCTCCTTATGCGCGGATTGAATGCTCTCTTGCAACAGAGTCCGACCGGGTGCGGCGCACCCGCGGATACAGGTCTATTGTTGGCTCGGAGCGTCGTTCCTGGCGGCACGCATGCATCGTGTGGGCACCCCACCGGTCATGGTCTGCAGGCCTGGTCAAAAGGGAGGATGACACAATATCCAAGGATATTGAAAAACTGATAGAATTGCGGTCATAAGTCAAGCCCAAAAACCGAAATCCTACTCATTCGCCACCACCCGCCGCGGGGCGGTCAGGTTGTAGCGTTTCATCCGATTGTAAATCGTCACCCGCGACACCCCCAGCAGTTCGGCCGAACGCGACTGGTTGCCGCCGGTCTTTTCCAGGGTTTCGATCAGCTCCTGCTTTTCGATCTCCTTCCAGTTGAAGGTGCGCCGCGGATTGCCGCTCACCGGCATCTTGCCGCGGAAAATGCTCTGCGGCAGGTGATCAGGCCGGATCAGCGCATCGTTGCAGGCCACGAAGGCGTACTCGAAGGCGCTCTTGAGTTCGCGCACGTTGCCCGGCCAGTCGTAGCCGATCAACACCTCCATGGCGTCGTTGCTGATGCCCTCGATTGCCTTGCCGCTCTTGAGGCGGACATGATTGAAAAACGCCTCGGCAAGAAGAGGCACGTCCCCGGCGCGTTCGCGCAGGGGCGGCAGGTGAATGGGGATCACGTTGATGCGGAAAAAGAAGTCTTTACGGAAGCGTCCCGCCTCCACCATGCGCGTAAGATCGCGGTTGGTGGCCGAGATGATGCGCACATCCACCGGAATGGGCGTGCTGGCGCCGACCCGCTCGATGGTCTTGTCCTCCAGCACGCGCAGCAGCTTGACTTGCGTGGTCAAGGGCAGATCGCCGATTTCGTCCAGGAAGATATCGCCGCCGCTCGCTTTTTCGAAGCGCCCCACGCGATCGCGGATCGCGCCGGTGTAAGCCCCGCGCACGTGGCCGAACAGCTCGCTCTCCAGCAGCGAGTCGGTCAGACTGGCGCAGTTCACCTTGATATAGGGGCCGCCGCGGCGTTCGCCGATCTCATGGATGGCCTGGCCCACCAGTTCCTTGCCCGTGCCGCTCTCGCCGTAAACGATCACCGGCGCGTCGGAGTGGGCCGCATTTTCGATCAGATCGAACACCCGCCGCATGGGCGGCGAGGTGCCGATGATGCCGTGAAAGCCGTCCAGCGATTGCAGCTGGCGCCGGTACGCCTCAAGCTGGCTCTCTTTTTCGATCAATTCGCTGATATCGGTCAGGGTGCCCACCGCGCCGATCACGTTGCCGGTGCCGTCGCGCAACAGCGAGGCGTTGCGGATCGCATGCACCAGAATGCCGTCCTTGCGGCGGATCAGGCATTTGCGCGTGCTGAATTCCCCGCTCCGGAACAGCTCGCACCAGTGTTCGCCCGTGGGCCTGGCGGGACGCACGCAGTTGTCGCAGTTGAGCAGTTCGCAGGCCTGGCCGATCAGCTCGTTGCGGTCGTAGCCGGTCATCGTCTCCAGGGCGCGGTTCACCGAGACGATGGTTCCCTGCGGGCTGACGATCATCACCCCGTCCCGCAGCGTGTTCACCACCGTTTCCCAATAGCGGTCCAGTTCATTGCCGAGCATCGTTCAACCGACCCTTACACCCTTTACACCTGTAAAAGGGAGTTACCTTAGCAATTTAGCACTTCGCGGGCAAGGCTTTTACCCATTCCGAAATGCGTATAAGCGCAATCATCCGATAAAATAGCGTATTTGAAAACAGCAGGCGCTGCCGTCGAGTTGGCCTGCCATCTGCAATGCGGCGGTGCAGTGAAAACGAGGAGCAAGCGGTCGTGAAGCCGAAACCAGATTATTGCGTCGATGTGCAGGGAGCGATCGCTCCCTTTTCCCTGCTGAAGGTATCTCTTGTTTTTCAAAAAATGAAGACGTGCGAGGTGGTCGAAGTGCTGGGCTGCGATGCGGAAATGCAGCGCGACCTGCTGCGGCTGCTGCCCAATGCCTCCTGCGAAGTGGTCTGCACCGAGGGGATCGATCCCGGCGTGAGGATCACCCGGGTTCGGTTCCGCAAGGAGAGCGGCGGCACGTCAGCGGTTCCCGGAAGCCCTGCCGGGAGCGGCAAAGCGTATTGACGGGCGGGGATCGGGGACTGAAACGGTTGAAGGAAGGAAAAGCGATGAGTTTTCGAAAGCGAATGCAGTCGGGCGAGTTTCTCGTGCTGGCGGAGATGAACACCCCCAAGGGCGTGGATATTTCGCGCTTTGTCACCGATGCCCGCCGGATTAAGGGCCGTGTGGACGCCGTGGTGGTGCCGGACATGGACAGCGGCATGATGCGCATGAGCGCCCTGGCAGGCGGCGTGCTGCTTCAGCAGCAGGGGATCGAAGCGGCCCTGCATGTCTACGGGCGCGACCGCAACCGCATGGCCCTGCAGGGGGACCTGCTGGCCGCTCATGTGTTGGGCATCCAGAACCTGATCGTGGTCAACGGCGCCGACATGGCCCAGTGCGACCATCCCCAGGCGAGCGCCGTGGACGACCTGGACGAACTGGCTCTGCTTACTGCGGTTCAGCGTTTGCAGCAGGGCAAGGACCTGGGCGGCTTCGACCTGGATGGGTCCCCCACATTTACGGCCGGTTGTGCCATGGCCCCCTGGGCCGATGAGGCCGCCCTGGAGCATGAACTCGAGCAGGTCAAACGCAAAATCTCGGCCGGTGCGGCCTTCATCGTCACGCCGCCCATTTTCGACCCCGAGCGCATGGCCCCTGCCTTGAAGAAGATCGCCCTGCTGCGCGTGCCGGTGATCGCCACCGTGTTCCTGATCAAGTCGGTGGCCGTGGCGCGCTACATCGCCACCAACGAACCGGGGGCCAACCTCTCCGAGCAGCTGATCCAGCGCATCCGCAAATCGGCCGATCGGGAATTCGAACCATTGAAAATCGCCGGCGAGACCGTGGCCAAACTGCGCCCCCTGGTGCAGGGCGTGCTGATTCAAACCATGGGCTGGGAACACCGCCTGCCGGCGATCCTGGATGCCGCCGGAATGTGATTCGATGCAGCCACCAGAGGCTCGAGAATGGGCAGGCACATGGGCCTGCCCCTACGTGTGGTGATTTCGGAAAATCTTCATCGGAGGATGTTTAGATATGGGCGCGACAGATCGATTTCAAAATCATGACAAGGTCCTGGTGGTGGGCGGCGGCGTGGGCGGCATGCGGACGGCGCTGGACCTGGCCGAAGCCGGCCGCAACGTGGTCCTGATCGACTCCGCCAACGCCATCGGCGGCCTGATGACAAAACTGGACCGGACCTTTCCCACCAACAACTGCGACCTGTGCACCATCAGCCCCAATATGAGCGAGGAGAACCGCAGCGAACGCATCGATCTCAAGCCGCTCACGCGTCTCGTGGCGCTCGAAGGCGAAGTGGGACGCTTCACCGCCACGCTGCGCACTGCGCCGCGCCACATCGACCTCGCCCTGTGCACGGCCTGCGGCGAGTGCCAGCGGCGCTACCCCGAGTGCGTCGACTTCAACCCGGGGCTCGATCATCGCGCGCCCACCTGCATGCGCTACCCGAAGGCGACGCCCCAGGCCTTTTCAATCGATATGGAAAAGTGTACCGACCCGCACGGCCTCGAAACGTGCTGCCCGACAGGTGCAATCCGCATCGACGCGCTCGAAGAGAACATGCAGATGTGCTTTGCCTCCGTCGTGCTGGCCCCGGGCGCGGCCCTATTCGACCCCGCCGGTCTTGATTACTTCGGCTACGGCCGGGATCCCGACGTCGTCACCAGCCTCGATTACGAGCGCATCCTGTCGGCCTCCGGCCCCACCTCCGGCCAGTTGACGCGTCCCTCGGACCGCCGCGTGCCGCAAAAGATCGCCTGGATCACCTGCGTGGGCTCGCGCGGGCTGCAGAAAGGCGCCGCCTCCTACTGCTCCAGCGCCTGCTGCATGTTCACCCTCAAAGAAGCCATCGTCACCAAGGAGCGCTTCCAGGACAGCATCGAAACCACCGTCTTCTACATGGACATGCGCACCTTCGGCAAGGACTACGAAAAGTATTATGTGCGCAGCCGCAATGAATACGGCGTGCGCATGGTGCGCTGCCGGCCGCACAGCGTGGTGCGCAAGCCAGGCGGCGAACGGCTGACCATCGCCTTCTGCCCGGTCAATGAGAGCATCCTCCGCGAAGAGAATTTCGACATGGTGGTGCTGGCCACCGGCTTTTGCGTTTCCGATGAAGTGCGCGCCACGGCCGAAATGCTGGGCATCGACCTCAACGCCCACCACTTCGCCAGGACCAGCGCCTTCGATCCGGTGGCAACCAGCCGGGCCGGCATTTACGTGTGCGGCATGTTCGAAAGCCCCAAAGATATCCCCGAGACCATGATCCAGGCCAGCGCGGCGGCCTGCCGGGCCGCCCGGCACGCGCCCCAGGTGGCGGAAACCGATCCCGAAACAGACATCTACCCGCCTCAGCGCGACGTGGCGGGCGAAGACCCGCGCATCGGCGTCTTCATCTGCGAGTGCGGCGAGAACATCGGCGGCCTGATCGATGTGGCCGGCCTGGCGGCCTATGCCGCGCGCCTGCCCGGCGTGGCCCTGGCCGAGTCCGTGGGCCATGGCTGCAGCCGCGAATCCCTTGAGCGCATCGAGTCGGCCGTCCGCGATCAGGGCCTCAATCGGGTGGTGATCGGCGGCTGCTCGCCGCGCACCCATGAAGTCAAGTTCCAGGAGGTGCTGCGCCGCGCCGGCCTGAACAAGTACATGCTGGAGATCGCCAACCTGCGCGACCAGGACACCTGGGTACACCTGGACAGGCCGGCCGAGGCCGGTGTCAAGGCGTGCCAGTTGGTTCATGCCGCCGTGGCGGCCGTGAAACAGGCGCGTCCGCTGAGCGACCACACCCTGCCCATCAACCGCAACGTCCTGGTGGTGGGCGGCGGCGTTTCCGGCATGACGGCCGCCCTCAGGGTCGCCGATCAGGGCTTCCAGGTCTACCTGGCCGAGCGCCGTTCGGTGCTGGGCGGCGTGGCCGGCCTGATCCAGCGCACCCTGGAGGGCGATGACGTGCAGGCCTTTGTCAAGGGATTGATCGAGAAGATCCAGAACCACCCCAACATCCAGGTGATCGCCAACGCCTTCATCGTCGACCACGGCGGCATGCCGGGCATGTTCAAGACCGGTATGCAGGTGGGGCCGCAGATGTTTTACCGTCAGATCAGCCACGGCGCCACCATCCTGGCCACCGGCGCACTGCCCAGCCGCCCGGCCGGCTACCTGCTCGACCAGCATGCAGCCGTCATGACCCAGCTGGACGCCGACGGCGTGATCCACCAGCGGCCCGAAGCGGTCAAACAGTGGGACAATGTGGTCATGATCCAATGCGTAGGTTCGCGCTGCGCCGAAAACCCCAACTGCTCGCGCGTCTGCTGCCAGTCGGCGATCAAGAACGCCCTCGCCATCCTTACGGTCAATCCCGAAGCGCGCATCGTCGTACTCTACCGCGACATGCGGACTTACGGCTTCCAGGAGGATTACTACTTGAAGGCGCGTGAACAAGGGGTCGTGTTCGTGCAGTACGAACCAGAAGCGCCGCCGCATGCCGAGGCGGCGGGCAAACAGGTGGACGTTACCTTCAAGGACCCCATCCTGGGCCGCGCCGTCACCATGACCGCCGATGCCCTGCTGCTCAGCACCGGCTTTACGGCCGACGAAGAATCGACCGAGGACCTGGCCGCCATCTTCAAGCTGGACCGCGCCGAGGACGGCTACTTCCTCGAAGAACATGTCAAACTCAAACCCGTGGACCTCTCGAAACCCGGTTTCTATGTCGCCGGAACGGCCCATGCCCCCAAATCGATCCGCGAATCGATCACCCAGGCCGAGGCGGCCGCCGCGCGGGCCCAGACCCTCCTGGCCCGCGCGCGCATCAACCTGGGTGCGGCCGTTGCACGCGTGGACGGCAATAAGTGTGCGGCCTGCCTGGTATGCGTGCGGGCCTGTCCCTTCGGCGTGCCCTACATCAACGCGGACGGCTATTCTGAAATCGATCCCGCCCGTTGTCACGGCTGCGGCGTATGTGCCGCGGAGTGCCCGGCCAAGGCCATTCAGATCATGACCTTCGAAGACGATCGCATTCTGGCCAAGCTGGACGGGCTTCTGGAAAGGATGGTGGCCTGATGGAGAACTTCGAACCGACGATCGTGGCTTTTTGCTGTCACTACTGCGCCTATACCGCCGCCGACATGGCCGGCAGCCAGCGGTGCTGCTACCCGCCCAACATCAAGATCGTGCGGGTGCCCTGCTCGGGAAAGGTGGATGCGATCCACATCATGAAAGCCTTCCAGAAAGGCGCCGACGGGGTTTACGTGGCCGGCTGCCTTGCGGGCGACTGCCATTTCAAGAACGGCAACGTGCGGGCCGAACGGCGTGTGCAGATGGTCAGAAAGCTGCTCGACGAGATCGGCATCGGCGGCGAGCGCCTGGAAATGGTCAAGATGTCGGCCGGCATGGGTGAGCTGTTTGCCGAAACGGCCGAGCGCATGACCTCCAAAATCAAGGAACTTGGCCCCAACCCGATCCGAGCGGCAACGCGCTCGGCGGCGTAGGCATACGGCAACTCATAAGGAGAAAAGAGCGAAAATGATCACCGCGGAACGAAAAAGCCTGGAAGAAATCATCGCGTGCGTGCGGCCCTATGACCGCATTCTGCTGGTGGGCTGCAACGAGTGCGTGACCGTGTGCGCCGCCGGCGGCCGCAAGGAAGTGGGCATTCTCTCATCGGCCCTGCAGATGGCCTTTCTGAAACAGGGCAAAACCCTGATCATCAAAGAGCACACCCTGGAGCGCCAGTGCGACCCGGAGTATGTGGAAGAACTTACCCCCATGATCGACGGCGTGGACGCGGTGCTCTCCATGGCCTGCGGCTGCGGCGTGCAGGAAGTGGCGCGGCGCTTCAAAAGCAAGCCGGTCTTTCCGGCGGTCAACACCAAGTTCATGGGCGCTTCCGAACGCCAGGGCGTGTGGAGCGAGCGCTGCGCCGGCTGCGGCGACTGCGTGCTGGGCTATACCGGCGGCGTCTGCCCCATCGCGCGCTGCTCCAAGCAGCTGCTCAACGGACCGTGCGGCGGATCGTCCAAGGGCAAATGCGAAATCGACCCGGAGGTGGACTGCGCCTGGCAGTTGATCTGGGACCGGCTCAGGGCCCTTGGAATGACCGACCGGTATGAAGAGATCATTCCGGCCAAGGATTGGCGAACCGGACGGGGCGGCGGCCCGCGAAAAATCATCAGAGAGGATTTGGCAGAATGAAAACCGACAGCGTACTCGAAAAAGTGCTTCATTCCGGAAACCTGGCCGTGACCTCCGAGTGCGGTCCGCCCCGCGGGGCCGTTGCCGATAAAGTGCTCAAGAAAGCCGAAATGCTGCGCGGCTACGTCGACGCGGTGAACGTCACCGACAACCAGACCGCCATGGTGCGCATGTCCAGCTTCGCGGCCGGCGTGTTGCTGCGCCAGGTGGGGCTGGACCCGGTCCTGCAGATGGTGACCCGCGACCGCAACCGGCTGGCCATGCAGGCCGACATCATCGGCGCCTACACGATGGGCATCAACACCATGCTGTGCCTCTCCGGCGATCACCCCAAATTCGGCGACCATCCCACGGCGGCCAACGTGCACGACATCGATTCGGTTCAGTTCGTGCAGATGGTGCGCAAAATGCGCGACGAAGGCAAGTTCCAGGGCGGCGCCGACATCGAAAACGCGCCCAGAATGTTCGTGGGCGCGGCGGCCAACCCCTTTGCCGATCCGTTCGAGCTGCGCGTGGCGCGCCTGGCCAAGAAGGTGAAGGCCGGCGCCGATTTCATCCAGACGCAGTGCATCTTCAATGTGGACAAGTTCGAGCAGTGGATGGCCGGCGTGCGCGAGCGCGGACTGCATAAGAAGTGCGCCATCCTGGCGGGCGTGACCCCGATCAAGACCGTGGGCGCGGCGCGCTACATGCGCAACAAGGTGCCGGGCATGGACGTGCCCCAGGCGATCGTGGACCGCATGGGTGCCCAGCCCAAGGAAAAGCAGGCTGAAGAAGGCATCAAAATCTGCGTCGAGATCATAGAGCGCCTCAAAAAAGTAGAAGGCGTGGCCGGCTTCCACATCATGGCCATTGAATGGGAGCAGAAGGTGCCCGAGATCGTCGAGCGCGCAGGCCTGTATCCGAGGCCGCAGATATAATTTGCGGCTGAGGACATCGAAGTGAAATTTACCACAGAGGACACAGGGGGCACAGAGAAAAAAATATTAGAAGAACGAAGAAATAAATTTTGCCTCTGTGATCGCTGTGTTCTCTGTGGTGAATAAAGTTATCACTGGCCGGCACTGAAGACAGGAAGACCGGCAGCCGGCGCGGCTGCCACCGAATAGCCTACAAGGAGGAATGAACCATGAGTAACGAAAGACTCATCCTGGTCGTGGACGACGACCCGGATCTGGTGGAATCGATCGGCATGAAGCTGGAGCATCAGAAGTACCGCGTGGCCAAGGCCTACGACGGCATCGAAGCCATGGACCGCATTCAGGCGGAAAAACCGGCCCTGGTGATCCTGGATGTCATGATGCCGCGCAAGAACGGCTACAAGCTGTGCGACGAACTCAAGAAATCCGAGCAGTACAAAGATATCGTCGTGGTGCTGCTCACGGCCGTCGCCGAAGCGGTTTCGAGCACCAGCTACACCCACCTGGACGGCAAGAACACCCTGGCCGACGACTATATCCCCAAGCCGATCGATCTCGACAAGCTCATGGAGATCGTCGCCGACCATCTGCGCTAGGCGGTACGCATGGTCGCCAGGCTGTCCATCGGGGGACTCAAGGTGAGTCCCCCACTGGCCCTGTTCGCGGTGCAGGCCGGCGCCCGGCCGTCGGCGGCCGAAGTGTTCAGGCGCTTTGCGGCCCGCAGGATCAATATGACGCTGGTGGCGTTGGAAACTGTGGACGGAGAGGCGGCCGGCGCCTGCTGCATCGATCAGGAGGCGCTTGCGGCCGCCGAAGCCGAGTTGGGACCGGAACCCGGCGGGATCGCGATCGCCGCCCCCGTCGCGTGCCTGACGCTCTATCCGCACCAGGCGCGCCTGATGCTGCTGCAGGTGGTGCTGGGTGCTCTGGCCCGCGCGGGGCTGCCCGTGCGGACGATGGCCTCTTCTTCCTCGGCGCTCAGCGTGGTGACCGATTGGCAGCGGCTGGACGAAGCCCTGGCGGCGGTGGCCGCGGTGACGGAACTGCCGCCCAATCATGCGCCCCTTCATCCCAGCGTAAGGTTACGGCCGATCTGATGGAAACCATCGCCATGTATTGGGAGCCGGTAGTCAAGACCTACGGTATCCTCGTGCGCGATGCGCGGGTGCTGTGGTCGCTGACCTTGCCTGCCGAAGGGTTTTTAAGGCTCCCGGCGCTCCCCGCGGAGCAGCATCAGGAACTTGAATTGGTTGCCGCCCGGCCGATGGAGGATGGACGAATGCGCCTGCATCTGTTATTGAGCACGCCGTCGCCGCTCCCTCCCTGGCTGGAACCGTGCGACGACCTGCAACGCACCGCGCCTGTGGCGATGGTGTACTTGCAGGGACCGCATTTCGGCGACCGCTTCGGAATCGCCGAAGCCGCCCTGGTCGCACTGGCACAGGACGGGGTGATGCCGCTGGTGACTGCCTGCACCGGGGCGTCGCTGCATTTTGCGGTGCACCAGGCGTCGGCCGCGGCGGCGCGCCGGGCGCTGTCCAACGTCTTCGTGGTTCCCGCAAACCTCAACCGTCCGAGATCCGAATGAACCAACGCACCATCGGCGAATTGGATTGGCGCTGGCGGGTGTTCGACTCGCTCTCCTTTCCCACCCTGATCCTGAAGCCAGACCGGACCATCGTTGCGGCCAACGAACGTTTCCTGGCCAAAATCAACCTGCCGGAAGACAGGGTGGTGGGCCGAACCTGCCGCGACATCTTCAACGATTATTTCTACGACCAGGGCCTGCCCTGCACCGGCGACGCCTGCCCGCTCGAAAAGACCCTGCGCGAAGGCGGCGGCCGGTCGATCCTGCGGCAGATCAACGGCGCGGACGGCCTGCAGCGCTGGGAGGACCGGGTCTTTTCGCCCATCAAGGACGGCGCGGGGCGGGTGATCTACGTCATCGAGTCGATCCGCGACGTCACGCACACCAAACACCTCGAAAAGATGATCCACGGCATCCGCGAATTCTTCGACCGCGTGATCCAGAGTTCGGCCAGCGCAATGGTGGCTGCCGACCGCAAGGGCCGCGTGCTGTTGATGAATCCCGCCGCGGAAGAACTCTTCGGGTACCGTTTCGACGCCCGCAGCACGGAAGTCAATGTCACCGAACTGTACCCGCCGGGCATGGCCCAGCAGATCATGGCCAAGCTGCGTGACGACACCAACGGCGGCCGCGGCAAGCTTCCCCCCACGCGCGTCGAGATTCTCTCGGCGGCCGGCGAGCGCGTCCCGGTGGAGATGACCGGCGCCATCATCTACGAAGAGGGCCGCGAGCTGGCCACCATGGGCATTTACAACGACCTGCGCGAACGGCTGACCGTCGAGCGCAAGCTGCGCCAGGCCGAAGCCCAGGTGGTGCAGTCCGAAAAAATGGCCTCTCTCGGGCGCCTGGCGGCCGGCGTGGCCCACGAGATCAACAATCCCCTGACCGGCATCCTGCTGTACGGCAACCTGCTGCTCGACAAGTGCCAGGCGCACCCGGAGTTCGGCGGGCATCTGCGCTGCATCCTGGAAGACGCCGACCGCTGCAAGGAGATCGTCAAGAACCTTCTGGCCTACAGCCGCCAGGCCGGGACCAACCGCGAGCTCTTCACGCTCAACAGTCTGCTCGAAGAGAGCCTGGGACTGATCCGCGACCAGAAGCTTTTCATGAACGTCACGGTCGAGCGGGAGCTGGCCGACGCTTCGATTCAGATTCTGGCCGACCGCAACAAGATGCGCCAGGTGATCATCAACCTGGTGATCAACGCGATCGACGCGATGAACAAGAACGGCGTGCTGACCCTGCGCAGCTACATCGGCGCCGACCGCACCGCCTGCGTGGAAATCGGCGACACCGGCTGCGGCATCGACCGCGCGCATCTCTCCCGGATTTTCGATCCCTTTTTCACCACCAAGGAGCCCGGCCGCGGCACCGGCTTGGGGCTGAGCACGGCTTACGGCATCGTCAAAGACAATCAGGGCGATATCCTGGTCAAGCAAACCGGCCCGGGCGGCACCACCTTTTTGATCAGACTGCCGCTTGCGGACCAGGCCCTCTCCGGCATGCCCGAATCGATCGGCTGAAAAGAAAGCGACGCTATGCGGACCGAGACCCTCTTCTGCACCGAATATGTTCCCCGCATCCTGGTTGTGGACGACGAACCGCGCATCCGCGAAGCCTGCCGCATGGTCCTGGAAGCGTCCGGCTACTCCGTCACCCTGGCCCCCGATGGTCCGGAGGGCCTGCGCCTGATCGAGGCCGAACATTTCGACATCATCCTGCTCGACCTGATGATGCCCGTCCTGTCGGGCTTCGACGTGCTCTCCAGGGTAAAGGCTCTGCATCCGGACACGATCGTGATCATCATCACCGGATATGCCACTCTGGACCACTCGGTGGAGGCCATGAAGAAGGGGGCCTTCGATTTCATTCCCAAACCCTTCACCCCGGATCACCTGCGCGTGGTGGTGGCCAAGGCCATCGAACACACCCGCGCCCTGCGCGATATTGCGGAAACCCAGTCGCGCATGCGCGTGTTGATCAACCGGATTTCCGAGGGCGTGATGTGCGCCAATGTCCAGGAGCGCGTGGTGCTGGCCAACCCGGCCTTTCTGCGCCTGGTCGGCAGCACGCTGGACAAGGCGGCCGGCCGGGCGGTGGACGAGGTGGTCGCCATTCCCGAACTTCTCGACATGGTGCGCACGGCCCTTTCGCCCGCGGCCGGAAGCGGGGCGCCGGAAATCGCGGCCGAGCTCGAACTGTCCCTGCCGGGCGCCGCCGAACCCGTCATCGTGGACGCGCGCTGCGTTCCGCTGCGCGACCGGCGCGGCAGCGTGATCGGCGTCATCGGCATGCTGCACGACATTACGGCCTTGAAGCACATGGACCGCCTCAAATCCGAGTTCGTCTCCATGGTGAGCCATGAAATCCGCGGCCCCATGGCCTCGGTGATGATGCAGCTCAAAGTGGTGCTCGACGGCCTGGCCGGCGAACTGACCGACAAGCAGCGCGGGATCCTGGAACGGGCTTACGACAAGATCGCCAACCAGGTGCAGATGGCCGGCGAGCTGCTGGACCTGGCGCGCATCGAATCCGGGCTGATCGCTCAGGAGCGGGAAGAAGTGGAGATGATCGCTCTGATCCGCGAACAGGTCGATTTCCACCAGGCGCGTGCCGCCGCCGCCAGGGTCGAATTGACCCTCGGCCCCCTGCCGGCCGAAGCCCGGCTGAACGCCAACCGCCGCAACATGGAAGAAGTGCTTTCCAACCTGATCGTCAATGCGCTCAAATACAGCCCCGACGGCGGGCGGGCAACGGTCTCGGCCCAGGCGGACGGCGAGTACCTCGTGATCCGCGTGGCCGACAGCGGGCTGGGCATCACGGCCGAAGACGTGACGCGCATTTTCAACCGCTTCTTCAGAGTCAAGAGCGAGCAGACCCGGTTCATCCAGGGCACCGGACTGGGCCTGTCCCTGGTCAAAAGCATCATCGAGTCGCACCAGGGCCGCATCGAAGTCGCCAGCCGGCCGGGCGCCGGCAGCACCTTCACCGTTTTTCTGCCGCTGCCGGCGATGTGAACCGTCAGGGCACACCGTCGGGGCTCTCGTCAAAAGCAGAATCGGCGCTGGTCCCGGCCGGCTTCGCCACAGAGTCCATTAAATCGTTTGATCATCCGATGCTTTTGTGATTTCGGTGATCTGACGGACGCGTAAAAAGGCCGAATGACCACAGAGGACACAGAGAGCACAGAGGTAATGGATTAAAATACAGATCATTTCTCTGTGACCTCTGTGATCTCTGTGGTCATAAAATGTTTTTTACGATTCTGTCTTATCTGGAAAATTCCAGGTTGGTACGATACCCCGGCACACCGGTGCGCTAATGCATTTTAAAGTGCTTGAGCATTTAGATATCCGCATTTGTGATTTTTGAAGGCCTGCGCACCCGTGAAACGAAATGGACGGCATGGACGAGAAGCATTTCATGATCAGCACGGATAAAAGCCGGCTGGATATCGAGACCATCCATGCCTATCTGAGCGAACGGTCCTATTGGGCCCAAGGCCGGACGCTCGAAGCGGTTCGTACGTCGATCGCCAATTCCCTGTGCTTCGGCGTATACGGCCGGGACGGGCGGCTCGCGGGCTTCGCCCGCGTATTGAGCGATTTCACGGTCTTCGCCTACCTCATGGATGTCTTCATTCTGGAAGAATACCGCGGCAAAGGCCTTGGGCGGCGGTTGATCGCAACCATCCTGAATTACCCGGATTTGCGCGGTCTGAAGCGCTGGCAGTTGATCACCTCCAATGCCCATGCGCTGTACAGGCCGTTCGGCTTTGCCGAATTGGCGGCGCCGGAAAAGCACATGGAAAAGGTGGACGCGGCGCGCCGCTGATTTCTGGAGCAGGCATCCGCTCGCGGCCGGAGGAGGAGGGCATGTCGAAATGAGCGCGGTGGTGATCCGAAACGCCCTGCCCGGGGACCTTGAGGACTGCTGCCGGGTTGAAGCGGCAGGATTTCCGCCGGAAGAAGGGGCCGGGCGAGAGACGATCGGGCGCCGGCTTGCGATCTACCCGCAAGGGTTTTTCGTCGCGGTGCGCGGCGGTCGGGTGGTGGGCATGCTCAACTGCGCGGCCACACACAAGACCGATATCAGCGACGAGGCTCTGAAGCAATTGATCGGGCATGATCCGGAGGGCCGGAACCTGGTGGTCTTCTCCCTCGTGGTGCTGCCTGAATTCCGCAGACTGGGCATCGGCCGCCGCTTGATGCTGCGGTTCATCGAGGCGGCCCGCGAACGTGACAAAGCGGCGATTCTGCTGCTGTGCAAATCCCCGCTGATCGCTTTCTACGAGCGTATGGGATTCGCCCACCGGGGGGTCTCGAACTCCACCCACGGCGGCGCGCGGTGGCATACGATGGACCTGGCGCTCAGGCCGCAGGCCCCGGCCGGCGCAGGACGCATGCAGGCAGAGAGGTTTGACGATGGATCAGGGCATCCGCATCCGCAGGGCCGGGCAGGAAGATAGCGCCATCCTGGCCGAAATCGTCCGGCAGTCCTTCCAGGACGTGGCCGCACGGTTCGGCCTCACGCGGCTGAACTGCCCCCGGCACCCTTCCAACTGCGACGTGTCCTGGGTGGCGGCCGACATGCGGCGCGGCGTGAGCTACGCCCTGCTGGACTGCGCGGCGCTCCCCGTCGGGTGCGTGGCGCTGGAACGGTCGACGGCGGACCTCTGTTTTCTCGAACGTCTTTCGGTCCTGCCCCTGTGGCGCGGCAAGGGTTATGGGGGAACACTCGTGCGGCATGCCTTGGAGCAGGCCCGCATGCAGGGCTGCCGCACGGTGAGCATCGGGATCATCGCCGCCCAGCAGGAACTGGCGCAATGGTATCGGCGCCTGGGTTTCGTCCCGCAGGAAACGCGCATCTTTCCGCACCTGCCGTTCGAAGTGCTGTTCCTGACGCGGGATGTGACCGCCGCCTCCGTCTTCCCGCTCGGGCCGCGCCGCTCCCCTGCGCCTGAGCGCCGCGGGGAGGCCACGGAGAACCCTTCCCAAGGATCTTGAGCCATGCAATTCATCCTTTGCACATATGAAGTGCATGCCGATGCCATCCTCGACATCCTGAACGAGGCCATCGTCAGCTCCACCTCCCTGTATGACTACACGCCCCGCGCGCCGGAAAGCATGATCCGGTGGTTCCAATCCAAGGCGCAAGGAAGCTATCCGGTGATCGGCGCGGTGGATGCGGCCGGCCGTCTGCTGGGCTACGCCAGCTATGGGATCTTTCGCGACTGGCCGGCCTACAAGTACTCGGTCGAACATTCCGTGTACGTCCACAAGGATCATCGCGGCCGGGGCGTCGGTTCGGCGCTTATGGTGCGGCTGATCGCCGCCGCCCGCCAGCAGCAGTATCATGTGATGGTGGGGGGCACCGATGCCGCGAATGCCGCCAGCATCGCGCTGCACCGCAAGCTGGGATTCACGCATGCGGGGACGATCCGGCAGGTGGCCTTCAAGTTCGGCAGGTGGCTGGACCTGGCCTTTTATCAGCTTATCCTGGACACGCCGGCCCGGCCCGTGGAGATCGAACCGGCCGCACATTGAAACCGGACGCGTTCACGGGCAACGGCCCGAGGGCAGGATTGATGCAGTATCGATTGGCGACCCGCAAGGATCTGGATCTTCTGGCCGAATGGAACCACCAGCTGATTCAGGACGAAGGCCACCGCAACCGGATGACCGTCCCTCAGTTGCGGCAAAGAATGAAGATCTGGATCAGGGGCGGGTATACGGCCGTGATCTTCGAAGCGGCGGGTGAAGCGGTCGCCTATGCCCTGTACCGGGTGACGGCCGAGGAGGTCTATCTGCGGCAGTTCTTCGTGGCCCGCGGCAGACGCCGGCAGGGCATCGGCCGGCGGGCCATGGCGATCCTTTTTCACGCGCTGTGGCCGGGGGAGCGGCGGCTGCTGGTCGAAGTGCTTTGCAGGAACACGGCGGCGCTCCAATTCTGGAGGGCCATGGGGTATGAAGATTACACCATCGCGCTGGAGATCATGCCGCAGCAGCGGCACCTTCGAAGTTAGACCCGACCGGTTCTTTGGCGCATTGGTGGGAGTTGGGCAGTAAAGAAAAGCGTTTCCATGCCGCTCGTACCACGGTAGCGCACATCCGCTGCTCCCCGCCGCTGAGCGTTTCCGCGGTCTGTCGGCCCGTCCGGCCGGGCGTGGTCGATGACGGCGCGGTTCTTCCGGCGTAAGCCCCGGTTCGAGATTCCCCTGCGAACAGTCTCCGCTCTCGGGTACGCAGTTTGCCCTTCCGGATTTTGGCATGCCGGATGTCCTGGTCCACGAAGATGGCCCTGCCGGTGGGCCTCGATCCAGCTTTCTTCACCTGTTGACATGAGGCGTTCATGGATTATTGTGAATTGTAATTCACAATTCACAAAGGAAACTCCCGGTGAGAGCCCTGAAAACCCAAACTGAAACCAGAAAGCAGCAAATCTTAAAGGCGGCCCTGGAACTGATCGGGGCGCATGGGGTTTACGGCCTCAGCATCCAGGCGATCGCGGAGCGCGTCGGAATCGTGCCCTCGGCCCTCTACCGGCACTTCAGGAGCAAAGACGATGTGCTGGACGCGATCCTGGAATTAATCCAAAAGCGACTTCTGGCCAATGTGTCGCTGGTCAGGAAGGAAACCACGGATCCGCTGCGCCGCCTCGAATCGCTTGCGATGCGACACGCGCGTATGTTGAGCGAGAATCCTGCCATTCCGTACATCGTGTTGTCCGACGGGATTTACGCCGGCCATCCGGATCGAAAAACCAGGATCGCGGCAATCATCCGCCGCTATCTGAACGAACTGGAGGACATCATAGAGGAAGGCCGAGGGCAAGGCGCGATTCGTGCGGAGGTCGTTCCCGCAACGGCAGCGGTCATGTTTCTGGGCCTGCTGCTGCCTGCCGCAGTCCTGGGCAGCACTTTCGAGGATGGCTTCGATATGATCGGACATGTCGGTAATGCCTGGCCCGCATTCATGCGAGGCATCGCCGCAGACAATGGTGTCGGCAAGGCCGGCGTGCCTGGTCCGGCCGTACTTTAACTGAAAGGAGATCGACATGAAGAAAAAAAGATCATCGACTAAAATCGCATGGATCGCCCTCTTCGCCTTGGGATTGAGCTGGGGCGCAATGCCGGGTTCGGCCCTGGCCCACTGCGATACGCTGGACGGTCCTGTGGTGACGGATGCGGCGGCTGCCCTGAGCCGGGGTGACGTAACTCCGGTGCTCAAGTGGGTGAAAAAGGGAGATGAAGCGCAAGTTGAAGCCGCCTTCCAGAAGACACTCGCCGTAAGAAACAGGGGGCAGGAAGTAAAGGAAGTCGCCGATCATTATTTCTTTGAAACTTTGATCCGTTTGCATCGCGCGGGTGAGGGCGCCCCTTTTGAAGGACTCAAGGCCGCCGGCACGATCGAACCACCGGTGGCCGCAGCGGATGCGGCCCTCGAACAGGGTTCCGTTGATCCACTTGCACGCAAGATCGCCCACTCCGTGGAGGAGGCGATACACGCCCGCTTTACACGCGTGAACAAGGCCAAAGCGCATAAAGATGAGAGCGTCGAAGCCGGACGGGAATATGTCGCGGCCTACGTCGCATACGTGCATTTCGTGGAAGGACTACATCATGAAACGGCGCCGGCCGGTGCTCGCGGAACGCATGCAAGTGCCGTTTCAAATGAAAAACACGGCCATTGAAAATCAACCATCCAAACTGCGGCAATCTCAGGAAGAGACCCGTCGAGTGAAGTCAGGGCGGCGGCGATCCGCCGTCGCCCTCCGGCTTGCGGCAGGTATGAGATCTTCTCGCCACCCCCGGGAATCTCCCGACTTGAATTCCAGGGCCGAAAAGGCTACCAAGAACTGGGGTGAACCATGCAATTCGCCTTCTGCACGTTTGAAGCGCATGCCGATGCCATCCTCGACATCCTGAACGAGGCCATCGTCGATTCCACAGCGCTCTACGATTACGCCCCGCGTGCTCCGGAGAGCATGACCCCGCTGGTTTAAAATCAAGACCGAAGCGCACCATACGGTGATCGGCCTGCTGGATGCAGCCGGTTGGCTGCCCGGATCGGCGGCTGGCCCGGCAGGTGGCGGGGAGACCTGGCAGGCTGGGTTGGTGCGCGGTGTATTCGCATTGCGAAAGGAGTCAGCATGCCGCTCGTTCGGATCGCATTTTTGAAGGGCAGGCCCGAAGGATTCGGCCGCAAGGCCGGCGAGATCGTTTACCGGGCCATGGTCGATACGATCAATGTCCCGGAACACGACAACTTCCAGATCATCACCGAACACGATCATCATACGCTGGTCTATGATTCCGGGTATCTGGGGATCACCCGGACAGACGGGCTGGTCGTCATTCAGGTCACGCTGAACGAAGGGCGCACCCTGGAAATGAAGAAGGCCTTCTACCAGGCGGTGGCGGAGGGGTTGCACCGGGAACTCGGCGTGCGCCCGGAGGATGTCCTCATCAATCTCGTGGAGGTCCGCAAAGAGAACTGGTCGTTCGGCAACGGCATTGCCCAGTATGCCGTGTGAATGCGTGACCTTTCCCTGACATCTTCTTTGAATTTGCGTTTGACTTCCGCCCGCCGTACAGTCGTATTTACTGCTTTCGGCGTTTTCAATGCCCTTAAAGGAGTGTGGCCATGGACCGGATACTGATCGGCAAGGGAGACAAACCCGTTCATCTGCTGGCGCGTTACGGCAACCGCCACGGCCTGATCGCCGGGGCCACGGGCACCGGCAAGAGCGTTTCGCTGATGGTGCTGGCCGAGGGCTTCTCGCGCCTGGGCGTGCCGGTCTTCCTGGCCGACGTGAAAGGCGATCTCGCCGGGCTGGCCGCGGCGGGCAGCGCCGGCGACAAGATCCGCCAGCGCGTCGCCGCGATCGGCATCGAAGGCTACGCCAACGAAGGAAACCCGGTGCTGTTCTGGGACCTTTACGGACGCAGCGGACACCCGGTACGCACGACGATCAGCGAAGTGGGCCCCACCCTGCTCGGCCGGATGCTCGAATTGAACGACACCCAGTCGGGCGTGCTGGACATCGCATTCAAGCTGGCCGACGAGGAAGGCCTGCTGCTGCTCGATCTCTCCGACCTGCGCGCCCTTTTGGGGCTGGTCGCCGAGCGCCGCAAAGAAGTTTCCACCCGCTACGGGCTGGTCGGCGCGCAGTCGGTGGCCGCCATCCAGCGGGCCCTGTTGTCGCTGGAGCGCGAAGGCGCAGCGCACTTTTTCGGCGAACCGGCGCTGGAACTGAACGATCTTTTGCGGACCGATCTCGGCGGGCGCGGCATCATCAGCATCCTTTGCGCCGAGCAGCTGATTCTCAAACCGCGTCTTTATGCGAGTTTCCTGCTGTGGATGCTCTCCGAACTGTTCGAAACCCTGCCCGAAGTGGGCGATTCCGACCGGCCCAGGCTGGTATTCTTCTTCGACGAGGCGCACCTGCTGTTCGACGATGCGCCGCCCGCGCTCGTCCAGCGGGTCGAGCAGGTGGTGCGGATCATCCGCTCCAAGGGCGTCGGCGTCTATTTCTGCACCCAGTCGCCGGACGACATCCCCGGCGACATTCTGGGCCAGCTCGGCAACCGCATTCAACACGCGCTCCGGGCTTTTACGCCGCGCGATCAGAAGGCCGTGCGCAGCGCCGCAGAGACGTTCGTGGCCAATCCGGGGCTGGACGTGGCTGCCGTCATCGCGCAGCTGGCGGTAGGCGAGGCCCTGGTCTCCACGCTCCAGGAAAAAGGGGTGCCCATGCCGGTGGAGCGCACGCTGATCTGCCCGCCGCGCTGCCGCATGGGGGTGCTCACGCCGGAAGAACGGGCCGCCGTGCGGGGGCGCAGCCCCATCGGCGGGCGGTACGATGTACCCGTCGACCGCGAGTCGGCGCACGAGATCCTGTCGCGGCGGACCGCGGCGCCGGAACCGGCCGCCGCCGCGGCAAAACCCGGCGGGAAGGAAAAAGCGCAAGCGCGCGGGAGCGTGCTGTCAGACGTGCTGTGGGGCAGCGGGCGCCGGCAGGGCATGGTCGAAGCCATGGCCAAACAGGCGGCGCGCACGGTTGGAAGCCAGATCGGACGCCAGATCCTGCGCGGTGTGCTGGGCGGCATTTTCGGAGGGCGCCGGCGTTGAGCGTTCGCCGGAACGCATCTATCCGCGTTTGAGAAAAGCCGTCACGCAGTGGATCGCCCCGCGGCCCTTGATGATCTCCGAGACATCCAGGGAGATCACCTCGATCCCGTTTTCCTCCAGCAGATGCCGGCAGCGCGGGTTGGCGTCCGGCTGGACGACCAGGCCGGGCCGCAGGGCCACGAAGTTGGTCGCGAACGTATCGCGCACTTCCGTGAGCGAAGGGGCTTCCAGCAGCCGGATGCCCTTTTTCCGCAGGGCGGCGCAGACATCGTACGGGACCTGGGCGGCGTGCAGCACGGCCGCATCCTCGGCCGCCATGTTCAGGATGCCGTCGATATGGATGTTGGAATAAGGGATCTGCATGGGGATGATCTGGGTCACGCCCATGCGGGTCAGTTCGCCCGCAACCTGCTCGCAGCCCGAGCGGTTGGCCCGGCTGCTGGTGGCCAGAATCACCGTGCGGCGGTCGACCCACATGGCATTGGCGCCCTCGAAGATGCCGTCTCCGGTGATGGTGCGCACGATGGGCACGCCCAGCCGGGCGAGCGCAAGGGCCAGGTAGCGTTCTTCGCCGCGCCGCGCGGCCATGCCGGGCCGGCCGACGATGGCGCCTTCGGGGGTCATGAACATCAGGTCGCGGCAGAAGACCGCATTGGGCCGGTCCGTGCGCTGCTCCCCCACGTAATGCACGTCGACGCCGTGGCTGCGGTACACCCGGGCCAGCTCGTCGTGCTGCCTGCGCAGAAGATCGGGATCGAGCGGCGCCTCGCTGAAGCGATTGGCCCGCGGATCGAAGTGTTCCACCTCCGGGCCGGGCCGGCGCATCAGAACGGCCTTGAGCGGGGCGACCTCGGAATCCACGCCCCAATCGCCCCAGTAACGCGGCAAATCCTCCTCGAAGGTCGATTCATCCGGAAACCACCGCTCCCCGGGCAGCGCATCGATATCGTGCTCGCTGGACATGGAATTCCCCCCGCATTCTGAAAAATGTCAGAGCAATAGATAAAAAACGATCGGAGTGCAAGCCGCATGGAACCGCGGCCGACGAAGGCGGAACGCGCAGGGGAGAATTTTGCATTCCGAGCAATGATGCTTATGCATCTACATAACGCACATGCGCTTGCAGTTGATCTTCCCCGCGCTCGAGGCCTGGAACATCAGCACCCCAAAAACCTATTTAAAAAGGTCGTTAACGCACCTTTTTGCGACCGTATCAAGTTTGCGCCGTTAAGTGTCAAGCAAGGGTTACTATCTGTTTTTATTTTGAATCTACCGAATCCGCGCTTAACACTTAACACTTAACCCGTAACATTGTTGATGAATTCGTAAGAAGTCTCAAGCCGGACGGCTCCGTAAAAAGTTCAAGGTCAAGGCAACGCGACCCCGTTTCCCGAGGCGTACTGAGAACGCCGCAGGGACAACGGGATGAAGCCCAACACAGAGATTGGACTATTTACGGTGCCGTCAATAAAGGACATGGTGGATGGAGACCATCGCCGTCATATCCGACATCCATGCCAATCCGTATGCGCTGCAGCGTGTCCTGGACGACATCCGGCGCAAGGGGATCACCCGCATTTTCTGCCTCGGCGATATCGTGGGCTACAACGCCCTGCCGCGCGAGACCCTGCACCTGTTGAGGAAAGCCGGGATTCCGACCGTGAAAGGCAATCACGACATGATCGCGGCCGGGGAGCTGCCCATCGAAAACTGCGGGCCGATTGCGAAAAGCACGCTCAGCCTGGCCCGGACCCAGCTCACCGAGGAGGAGCGGCAGTTCCTGCGCGGGCTGCCCGGTCATCTCAATCCCGAACCGCATATCCTGATGCTGCATTCGCGCTGGGGCAATGCGGTGGATTATCTCAGGACCCCGGATGATTTTCTCGAGGAATATCATGTCATCCGGGCTGTCTGGCGCCGGACGCGCTTCTGCTTCACCGGGCACACGCACGGCGCCGGCGTCGTGGAGATCACCACGGACGAGCGGGTGCAGGAGCGCACCGCCGCGGCGGCGGCGTTCCATCCCGATCATTTTTATTTCATCAATCCTGGCAGTGTCGGGCACCCGCGCCGGTCCGACTACCGTGCCACCTACACCATTTTCAACCCCGCCGCGCACTCGGCGCGATTCATGCGCGTGCCCTATCCCAAGCGGCGCATGGCGCTGGTCAACACCCAGCACCGGATCGCAACCGATCTGGGCCGGGGGCGGTTCCAGTTCGCCCTGGAGACGATCGTTCTACGCGTGAAAGCGGCCGCGAGGAGTATATATGTCCCCAAAAGTGTTGGTTACCGGAGCCGACCAGCATCAAGGCCTGGCGGTTATCCGCGGCCTGGGCCTTGAAGGTGTGCCGGTCGTCGCGGCGAGTTCCGAAATGCACAACATCGGGTTTCACTCCCGCTTTGCCAGGGAAACCGCCGTGTACCGATCGCCTGCCGTCGGCGTGAACGCCTTCATCGACGACATTGTCCGGATCGTTGCGCGCCACCGGGTGGGGATGATCATCCCGGCCATCGAATCGACGCTCGTGGCGCTGGATGCGTTTCGGGGCAGGATCGAAAGCATCTGCACACTAGCGGCCCCGGAATCGAGCGTGCTCGAGATCGCCATCGACAAGCTCAAGACGGTCGCGCTGGCCGGTAGAACCGGCGTTCCGGTGCCCAGAACGCTCTATCCGCGCACGCTGCAGGAGGCGCTGGAGGGCACGCGCGGCTTTCGCTTCCCGGTGGCCCTCAAGCCGAGGGGCAATTACCTGCATGCCGAAACGCGGAATCGGCTCGGCTACAAAGTCAAATATGCCCAAACGCGGGCGCAACTGGTCGCTTTGCTGGAATCGGCAAGCGCCGGGGGCAGCCTGCCGCTGATCCAGGAATATGTCCGCGGAAGCGGGGTTTGTGTCAGCGCCCTGTTCGACCGCGGCCGGCCCGTGGCCATGTTTCCCTACCGGCGCCATCGGGAGGTGCCGCTGACCGGGGGCGTGAGCGTGGTGCGCGAAAGCCTCGCGCTCGACCCCCGCCTCAAAGAATATGTCACCCGCATGCTGAGAGCGATCGAGTGGCACGGCATCGCCATGGTCGAATTCAAGTTTGACGAGGCGGCGGACCACTATGTGCTCATGGAAATCAACGGGCGATTCCAGGCCTCGACAGCCCTGAGCCTGGACGCGGGACTCAATTTCCCGTACCTGGTGTACCGGCTGTATGCCGGAAAACCCCTTGCCGCATACCCGCTCAACTACCGCACGGGGGTCACCGAACGCTGGCTGCGCGGTGACATCAATGCCCTGGTCCAACATCTTTCCGGAAAGACGGCCCGCGAAGCGGTGGCCGAAGCGCGCTGGCGGCTGCCGAGCCGGAGGCGGGCCCTGTTCGCTTTTCTGAAGGACTTCGGGCCGGCGGTCCATTTCGACGAATTCAAGCGCTATGACCCGTTGCCGGGCCTCATCGAAGCCGCAGGCTGCGCCCGGATGCCTTTGGACCTGGCCGCACGGGCCTTTAAAAAGGCCGGCCGGGAGGTGGCCCGGCGTGGGTTGCACAGACGCGCGCCGAGCGCCTCCCCCAAGGCGCAGATGTGATTCCGCTCGCCCCCCTGCTTCACGTGCGGGGGGGAATGTATTTGACGGGAACCACCGTGGGGCGGCGGGGAATGCGGATGGTGACGCGCGTCCCCTTGCCGGGCGTGGAGGTCAGGGCGATCTGGCCGTGATTGCGCTGCAGGATCTGGCTGGCCATGAACAAGCCCAGGCCGCTGCCCTCTTTTTTCTGCGAAATAAAAAACGGGGTGAGAATCTTGGACTGTGTTTCGGCATCCATGCCGATGCCGTTGTCCTGCACCTCGAACACGATGTGCTGGCGCTCGGGAAAGACTTCGAAGTCGATGCGGTGGCGTTTGCCGCCGGCGGTATCGACGATGCAGGCCTCGAGCGCGTTTTCGAGGATGTTGGTCAGCGTGGCGCGCACGATTCCGGCATCGACCTCCATCTCTTTGAGCCGGTCGCTGAAGCGGCAGACCAGCTCGACGCCGTGACGCGCGGCCTTGGGCGCGATCAGGTCCGCCACGTCGCGGACGAAATCGAGGGCGGCCACGCGCTCCCATTTGAGCTCCTTCTCCTTGGCATAGTAGAGGATGTCGAGTACCAGGCGCCGGATGCGTCCGATCAGCAGACGCACGATCTCCCAGCCCTCCTTGATCTGGTTCAGGTCCGATTTGCTGAAACCGCTGTCCAGCAGGTACATGCCGCCGTCCAGGCCGGTCAGCAGCCCCTTGATGGCGTGCGAGACCGAGCCGATCATCAGCCCCAGCGAGCTGAGCTGATCCTGCATGCGGCGCAGGTCGGTGATGTCGGTGGCCATCTCCATCACCTGCGTGATCGCTCCCGAGCTGTCCGGCAAAGGGGCGGTCCAGATCAGCATGCGGTGCTTTTCGCCGTCGGGCGTGGTGACATCCATTTCGCACTGGTGCGGTTTGCCGTCTTGAAAGGTTTTCTGGACCGGGCAGTCCTGGCAGGGTTCCTCGCGCTGCTGATACATTTCATAGCAACGGGCGCGGCCGATTTGGCCGAAATCGTCGCGGAAACGGCGGTTTGCGGCGCCGATACGCATTTCGCGGTCCTGCACGGAGATATAGCAGGGCGCCGCATTGAAGAGCTGTTCATAACGCTGCTGGGTGGCGCGCAGTTCCTCCTGCAGGCGGCGCACCTCGGAAATATCGGCGGCGATTTCCAGCACCAGTTCGACATCCCCGGCGGCATTGCGGATGGGGGCGGTATGGACGATGACGGCCGTTTCCGTGCCGTCCGGCAGGCGCACCCGCGCGCCGGTGCGCTGGCCCTGGCCGCTCTTGAACGTCTCCTCGGCCGGCGAGAGGGGGAGATCCCCGGCGGCGGCCGTGTAAAGCGATCGGCTGGAGTGCCCGATGCGGTCGCCGAGTCTTTCAATGAACCGCTGGTTGGCGGCCACGATTTCCAGCCGCGGCGAGTGCAGGCTGACGAAGCAGGGCAGGTCGTTGAAATAGCCGAAGTCCGCATCCAGGTCGCCCGCCATCTGGCGCATGGCCGCGGCCAGTCCGTCCAGGGTCTGGCCCACGGCCGCGCGGCGTTCCATCTCGACCAGCTTGGCCGACTTTTCGGCCACCAACCGTTCCAGGTTTTCCGTGTACTCCTGCAGCTGAAGACGCATCTGGATTCTTTCGCGCGCCCGCTTGAGGGCGATATCCAGCGCTTCGTCGTTGATCGGCTTGGTGACGAAATCGGTGGCCTCCAGCTTGAGGCACTGGATGGCCAGATCCATGTCGCCGTGCCCGGTCAATACGATCACTTCGGTTTCCGGCCGGTGGTCTTTTACCGCCTTGAGCAGCGCGATGCCGTCCATGACCGGCATCTTGATATCGGTGATCACGATGGGCGGCGAATGCTGCCGGAACAGGTCCATCGCCTGCAGGCCGTTTTCGGCCGCAATCACCCGGTAGCCGATATCGGCCAGCGCGATGCCCAGCACCTTGCGGATTCCCTCTTCATCATCCACCAGCAGCAATGTGGGCATCGCGGATTGAGTCATGAGCACTCGCAAAAAGAGTGTTAAACCCGAACGGTCAACCGTTTCCGGCGGTTTGCAGGACGCGCTGCGCCAGCGCCAGCAACGCCTCGGGATCGGGTGGTTTTTCCATGTAGCCCTGGGGGTCGGGGACGGGGCGGCCGGTCTGCGCACCGAGCATCTGCAGATAATGGCGGAACGTCGGTTCGGCCACCGCCGACAGCATGACGACCGGAATGCGGTTCAACTCCGGATCGGCCTTGAGGGCGCTGTACATCAAGGCTCCGCCTTCGCCCGGCATCATGACGTCCAGAACGATCAGAGCCGGTTTTTCGCTGCGCGCCATTTCCAGTCCGCGGCGTCCGTCGCGGGCCGCCACCGCGCTGAAGCCGCTGGTCTGAAAAAGCGTGGACATGAAGATCCGCATGTCCATCTCGTCATCCACGATCAGGATCAGAGGCTTTTTCCGGAGTGTCGGCTCGGCAGCGTTCATTGCGCTTCACCCGCCTCCCGGTCGGAGGGTCGGCGGCCGCATCAGGGCGTGTCCGCGGTTTTGTCCGGACGGTTGACGCTGGCCACGGGACAGGACGAACGCAGCACCACCTGCTCGACCGTGCTGCCCAGCAGCGCCTCCTCCTCGTCGATTTCGCGGGTGTGATGGGCCATCACGATCAGATCGGCCTTGCGGTCGCGGGCGAACTTGAGGATTTCGACGTAGGGTGTGCCTTCCCAGATCTCGACGCTGAATTTTTCGTACCCCTTGAGCTTGGGGATATAGTCCTTGTCGATTCTGGCGCGCGCGTCCTGTATGTATTTTTCGATATCTTCCTGCGAGCGGATGGTTCCGGCGGCGTTCTGTCCCAGGTCCACGGCATGGAACAGGTGCAGGTTGGCATTGACTTCCTTGGCCAGGCGATAGCCCCACTGAAAAGCGCTCCGCGACGCCTTGGAAAAGTCGGTGCCCACGACGATGTTGGAAAAGAGCTTCCAGCAGGTGGTGCACGGCCGGCTGATGATGACCACCGGACAGCGCGCGCCCTTGGCCACTTTCTGCATGGTGCTGCCCACCACGCTGCGGTAGCGTGCGGCGCCCACGTCCTCGGGACGGGTGTGGGCACCCATGACGATCATATCGGCGTCGATCTCGCGCGCCTTGCGCAGAATTTCGCGGTGGGGCACACCGACGACCGCGTCCAGGATCACGTCGTCCGTCTCTTTGAGCAGTTCGGCATAGGTCGCCTTCATCTCTTCCTTGACCCACTCGATGTAGTCGGGGTCGATCTGCTCGACTTCGCCGGTGCGCACATCGGTGATGAAGGGGCTGTAGCCGCGGGTGGGAATGCCCAGGACATGGAACACGCTCAGCTGCGCGCCCCACTTCAACTCAAGATCGAATGCCACTTTGGCGGCATTGTCGCAGACCGGCGAGGCGGTTGTGGCGAACAGGATCTTTTTAAACATAGTCAGCTCCTTATCTGGCATTCCGGCGGAGTGCCGTGAAAACTGAGTTCCCAGGCGATCCCGTCGATGAATTCGAAGAGCGTGTACACGGTGTCGAAGGTGAAGGTATCCACCCGGTCGCCGAAGACCATGTGCCGCAGCCGCCCCAGCCGCAAGGGCATATCGAGCAGCATTTCGAGCGGCAGATGCCGGATTTCGACGCCGGCCCCGGCGGCGATGCCCTGCAGGGCATTGTAGATCTCCAGGCGCGGCGCTCCAGGATAACCGATCATTTCGACGATTTTGGCAAATTCCAGGGCGCTGAAATCGGGCCACCGGCAGTCTTGGTCCGGACAGCGTCCGTATTGCTCCCGCAGAACCCCGAAAAATTCGCCCAACTCGCGGAACCGCGCGTGGCGCTCGATCATGTGAAACCAGCTGCGCAGCGTGCAATCCGCATCCAGGCGCACCTGATGCCCGAGGCAGGCGAGCGGCCGCGCGGCCGGTTTTCCGGCCTCTAGCAGGGTTCCGTCGGCGGCGAGCGTCACCTGGTTCATTGTAGGGTTTCGTCTCTTGCTAAGTTGATGAGGTCGTAAACGTCCCCTCGTCCGATTGCTTTGGAGCTCAACTTTTCACGATTTCTCAAACTTCAGCGCCTAACGCATTCATCATTCTTCCGGTTTCAGATGATCCGGAACGATGACCATTTTCAGCAGCAGCGGCTTCAGAAAGCTCCAGCGGATCCCCACGTGGAAAATCTCCTCCATGTCGCGGATGGCGTCCCAGCAGTTGTGGCATGGGGAAATTACCAGTTTGGCTCCGGTGGCCAGAATCTGGTCGCGCTTGATCTTCAGGCCCACATTGCGCTGTTCGCGGTAGCGGCCCATGCCGTTGAAACCGCCGCCGCCGCCGCAGCAGAAATTGTGTTCGCGGTTGGGCGTCATTTCGCGGAAATCCTCGGCGATGTAGCTCATGATCTCGCGGGCGCAGTCGGCCAGTCCGGCGTTGCGGATGTAGTTGCACGAATCCTGGTAGGTCACCGGCTCCTTGATCTTCTTGGCCGGATCGATCTTGAGTTTGCCGGTGCGCAGCGCTTCGGCGACCCACTCCACGTAGTGGATCGATTCGACCGGCGTCTTGCCGGTCTTGATGCCGGCCCAGTAAGGACCCTCGATGACCGTGGCGCGGTAGGCATGGCCGCACTCGGTCACCACCATGCGCTTGGGCTTGAGCCGCTCCATGGCATCGTAGACATTCTGCACCTGCAGCTTGCAGGCCTCCCAGTCGCCGGCAAACATCGCCAGACTGGTTTCTTCCCAGCCGACGCTGGGTACGGTCCAGTTCTCGCCGGCGAGGTGGAACAGGATGGCCGCTTCGGCCAGGTCTTCGGGGTAGTGCTTGGGCTCGCGGGCGTTGACCGTGTACATGATGTCGGCGTTCTGTTTGTCGACCGGAAACTCCAGGCCCGGCCAGTCTTCCTGATTCTCCTCGCACATCCACTCGCAGGTTTCGACCCAGTCCTCGGGGGTGACGTCCATCTGCGCGCGGTAGATGCGGTGCATGCCCGAACCGATTTTGAGTTCCCAGGGCACGAACCCCTGGCTGAACATGAGGCCGCGCAGGTAGCCGAACATCACGCCCATGTCGATGCCGAAGGGGCAGTAAAGCGCGCAGCGGTTGCAGCAGGTGCATTTCGACCAGGCCGTGTCCATGCAGTAGTGCATGAAGTCATTGTCCACTTTGCCTTTGCGGCGCACCATTTCGCCCAGGGTGGATTGTATCTTGTACGACGGCACCTGTTTGGGGTCGCGGTTGTTGGCGAGATAGAGAAAGCAGCTTTCGGCGCACATGCCGCAGTGCGCGCAGATCTCGAGCCAGGTGCGCAGGCGCGATTTGAGCGATTTCTGGATGGTGGCCCACAATGCCGCGTGATCGACATCCAGCTGCCGCATTTCGTCGTAATATTGTTTGCCGCTCTTGTCGGCCAGAAGGGCCTGAAGCTGCTCGGGAGTATTGACCGGTTGCCGGTTGCACAGGATTCCTTGGGGCATTGTATGTTTCTTCCCTACGCTGAAAGGTTACCGTATTCGGCCGCGGGGGTGCGGAGAACCGTCCGTGGCATGGGTTTTCTCGTTACCACGACAGGCCCTTGCTCTTCATGCCGCCGCGTTTGATGCCGAAGTCCATTCCGATCTGCGCCCTCGAAAGGAAAAACAGCAGGAAGTGGGAGAGCTTGGTGAATGGAATGGCAATCAGCATGATTTCACCCGACACAATGTGCAAAATCAACCAAAAGTTATAGTTGCCGACGTGATGGTAGGCCAGAAAGCCGGTCAGAAAAGGGGCCGTGGCCACCAGCAGCAGGGCGATGTCGTAGGCGGTGGTCAGGATGCGCACCTGGGGCATGGCGATCCGCCGCAGCAGGATGAACAGCGCGGCGATCAGCATGGCGACGGTCAGGGCGTCGGTGAACCCTTCGGGCAGGGTCGGGAGGCTGAAGCCCCAGCGCTCCTGCAGCAGGATATTGTGTCCGAGCAGAAAGACCGGTGCGATCAACAGGCCGATGTGGAAGACGAAGACCAGCACCGTGAACATCGGATAGAAGCGCCAGCTGTGGGTTCCGAAAGGCAGCAGCCAGTAGCCGATCGAGCGCAGCGCGCCCTTGACGCCGTGGCGCACGTTATAGTTGTAGGTGACCCGGTCGGCTTGCCAGTTCAGGCCCCTGACATACCAGACGAAGCGCCAGATCAGCCCGATAAAGAAAATCAGGAACGCGAGTAAGGCCAGCGGGCCGGTGACGAACTCATACATGGCGAACTCCTTGAATCCGCGCCGTTGCAGTGGCGCCTTTCAATCGTTGTCTGCTCCGTTCAGAAAACGCCAGATCGCGGGCATGGCCAGAAGGATCAGGACGATGATCACATAAATGACGTTTTTGGTGTGCAGCATGAATTCATGCAGCGAAAAAATTTCCATGTTTCTACTCCTCACATCGAAGCTGGATGCGAAAAACCGAGCGTGCCGCGTTAATGCGCTTCATAGTCCGGATGTTCGTACAGCACCGGCATGCGGGTCACGATGAAGCGGAAGGCCAAAAGGCCGATGGTGACCACGAACACCGAAATGGCGATCTCCATCCAGGAGGGGAAATAGCGCTCCTGGGACGGCAGGTGCCAGTTGAAGGCGATCATGGAGATGTTGAAGCGGTTGAGAACGATTCCCAGGACCGTCCAGACAGCGGTCCAGCGGATCAGTTTGACCTTCTTTTCGCGCACGCCGATCATGTAGCCCAGGGCCGGCAGGGCCACGAAGCCGAGCAGTTCGACCAGGTACCAGGCCCCCCAGCCGGTGGCCAGGTAGTGCCAGTTGTTGTCGGCCGCGATGCCGATCACCTTGATCATGAAATAGCCGCTCAGGATCCAGGCGGCCGCCTTGCCGAACCCGAGGGCCAGATCATCCGCGGCCGCCCGGTGGTGGTGGTCCATTTTATCTTTGAAGTAGCGGTGCGACAGCATGCCTTCGAAAAGCACCATCGAGAGCCCCGCGATCATGCTGGTGATGAAGAAATAGATCGGGATATACGGCGAATACCAGAGCGGATGCAGCTTCGAGGGGGCGATCAGGAACAGGGCGCCCAGCGAACTCTGGTGCAGCGTGGAGAGAATCACGCCCAGTATGGTGAGCAGCATGGTGAGCTTGACGACCGTGTTGCGCGCCTTTTTGAGTCCCAGCCATTCCATGGCGGCCGGCGAAAACTCGATGAAGAGCACGGTCAGGTAGAGCGCCACGCAGGCGCCCACTTCGAAGAGCAGCGAGGTGGTGCCGCGCGACATCAGAAAAGGATAGGGCAGGCGCCAGGGCCGGCCCACGTCGTAATGCAGGGCCAGGACCACCAGGGCGTACCCCAGGAAGCCGGTCAGGATAGCGGGCCGCACGGCGAAGTGATAGCGCTTCATGCCGAAGATGTAGACGGCCGCGGAGGTGACGTAGCCGCCGGCCGCCAGGGCGACGCCGACCAGCAGGTCGAAGCCGATCCAGATGCCCCACGGATTGTTGTCGGAAAGATTGGTCGTGACGGCCAGTCCTCCGGTAAAGCGCAGGGCCGTTACGATGAGCCCGATGATCACGATAATGCCGGCAACCACATTGAATGGTGAAAAAATGTTGCCGCGGGCAGTGGCTGCTTGTTGGGACATGCGAATTCCTCCTCGCGTCGTGCTTGCCTGAACCGCGTGGCGGCAAGCGGCCTGTCAACTAATTATTCTGGGAATGGTCCTTCCCGTCGCCGGCACCTTCCGCCTTTTCGGCCGCCAGGCGCGCCTTTTCGGCCTCCTCGAGCGCCTTCTTCACCTCGCGGGCCACAGCCGCATCCTTGTCTTTGGCGGCCTTTTCCAGGGCGGCCTTGAGCTTGGCCGCCGCCTCGGCGTTGGCCTGGGTGACCGCCGTTTCAACGGCCGCGTTCTGTTCCTGCGCGGCGATTTTTTCTTTGCGTTTGGTGATGGCGTAGATGCCGGTCAACAGCACCGGCCACAATCCGACCACCATGGGAACGGCGCCCAGTGCGCCCGAAGTCAGCTTGGGCGCCGGGGTGCTGCCCAGGTCCTCGCGTTTGCCCACCTCGGCGAAGGACACGCCGGAGAGATAGAGCCAGGCGGTGCCCCCCATCTCGGTCTCGCCGTAGATATGATCGATGTAGCGTCCGGGCACGGCGCGGATGCGCTCGCGGGCCACGCGGATCAACTCATCGCGCCGGCCGAAGACCAGCGCTTCTGTGGGGCAGGACTCCACGCAGCCGGGCAGCTTGCCTTCCTGGATGCGCGGGTGGCACATGGTGCATTTCATCACGCGCGGGGTGAAGGGTTCGTCATACTCGTAGGCCGGGATCTCGAAGGGGCAGGCGATCATACAATACCGGCAGCCGACGCACAGATCGGCATTGTAGGTCACCGAACCGTCCGCATTTTTGGTGAACGCCTTGACGAAGCACGCCGAGGCGCAGGCCGGTTCGAGGCAGTGGTTGCACTGGATTTTGGCGTACACCGGCCGTCCGGCATCGTCGGCGGTGTACTGGTTGACCACCGTGTAGGACTTGGCCGACGTACGGCGCCTTGCATTCAGGACGCTCAGGTCGTCGAAAGAGGTTTCCGGTTTGGGCAGTTCGTTGACCGCATTGCAGGCGCCTTCGCACTTGCGGCAGCCGATGCAGCGGGTGATATCGTGCAGCACCGCCATGCTGTCGGGGTGGCCCTTGAACTCCTGGTTCGATGCGGCCCGGGCCGAGGTGCCCAGGGCGCCGGTCAGGCTCGCCGCCCCCATCCAGCCCAAAAATCTTCTGCGTGAAATCGACATACGTTTTACCTCTAGTTGCGCTTCGCGTGACAGGCGGTGCAATCACGGGAGGCCGGTTTTTCGATGCCCATCTCCGTGTGGCATTCGATGCACTGCTGATGATAAGCCGCCAGAAGACCGGGACGCGTCAGGTTGAGCGCCTCGGAGCTGCGCCCATGACAGCTGCCGCATTGCGGCGGTTTGAGCGTTGGCGGGCTGTTGTGGTGGCACCCCTGGCACAGGGTGAGCGGGTCTTTATGGTAGTAAGCAGCCAACTGGCTTTTCTGGTTGGCCTCGGCCAGTTTGAGCACGATCTTGCGATGCGGCATCGTCACCGGCTGATACTGGTCGACCAGCTTCTTGATGATCACGGTTTCCGGAATCTGGTCGGGGGCCGCGGTGCCGCGCACGGCCTGGCGTCCTGCCAGCAACTCGGCGGCCAGGGCCCGGCGCTGCTCCTCGGTCATGGCCGGAACCTCCGGAAGTTCGGCGAAATGGCAGGTCTGGCAGGAGGCCTCGGAGGTGAGCGAGCGGGCGGGCGGGATGCTGTGATGGCACCCGGCGCATTGCGGCTGCTTCTTCTGGAGGTTGTGGCAGCCGACGCAGCTCATTTCGGCGTTCCGCTGGTGCATGGCCTGAGCCAGCTTCACCATTGCGCCCTCTTTCTGCCCACTGATGGTGTGGCAACTGGCGCACGATTGCAGGCTTTCATGATGGCATACCCGGCAGCTGTCGTTGTACGCTTCATGGGCCTTGTGATCGAAGGGGACCCCGGCGATCGTCTTTTCGGCGGGACCGGGGTTCGCGGCCTGCTCCGGCGCCGAGGCCTTGACCAGCACCGCATCGGGCTGATTGCGCTCCATGCGGGGCACGTCGGCCACCTTTTCGATCTGTTTCTGCTGCCCGGGATCGTGACAGCCGGCGCATTCCTGGGGACCGGCGCTCTTATTCTCGGCGATCCGGGCGCGGTGGCAGGCGATGCAGGCCTGGTGCGATGCCAGACGGTTCGAGATGCGGTTTTCCTCGGTCTGCTCTTTGTGGCAGTAAAGGCATGCGCCTTCCTGACCCTTGGCGTAGTAAAGCTTTTTGGTCTTCGGGTTGTACTCGTGATGGCAGAGCTCGCATTTCTTGTCGAGCGTTTTGACATGGCGGTAGTGCAGCGACTTGTCCAGGCCGATCTCGCGCCAGTTGCTCTGCGCCGTACCATTTTCCACATGGCATTCGCCGCAGGTCACCGGTCCGGCCGTCTTGCCCGGTTCGCGCATCTCCTTATGGCACGCGATGCATTCGGCATGGTAGAGCTCCATGACCTGCGTTTTGCTCTTGTCCTCGGTGCGCTTGAACTTGAGCGAAAGCCGGTTGTCGGTGACGGGGTGGCAGGCCTGGCAATCCTTCTGCTGCTTGGCCAGGGCCTGGGTGTGCTTGTCGTGGTAGAACGGCACCGGCGGCCGCTCCAATGGCCCGAAGGCCCTCAGCCCGTCGATCCTGATGATATCCGCGCGCGGCGGCGCGGGTTCGGCGGGCTTGGCGGCCACGGCCAGGGCGGTCAATACGCAGGCCAGCACGGCAGTCGCGATCAGGAGGCCCGTACCCATTCGTCGGATGTTTGCTTTGTCCATTCTCCCCAATCCTTGCGTTCGAATACCGGAGCGCGATCAGCCGGCCGTCGCGTGGATCTTTCCTCCGGCCGGTTCATTCATGTTGAGCAGGTCCTGCAGCGTGGTTTCATCGTAAATCGTATACGCCGCCGCCTTGACGCGGAACCACAGTTTCGCAAAGGCGCACTTGTCGTTGAACGGGCAGACGCTCTGCGTGACACAGGCGATGCAGCGCGACGGTTCCTGGTCCTTTTGCAGGTAGCGCAGCACGTCGCCGATCGTGATCTGCTGCGGCGCCTTGAGCAGGTAGTACCCGCCGTAGAAGCCGCGCTTGGAAGCGACCAGACCGCTGCCCTTGAGCTGGTTCAGGATCACCTCCAGAAAGCGGCGCGGAATGGCCTGTGCTTCGGCGATCTGGGCCGTTTTCAGCGGACCGTCCTGCCGGCGGCGGGCCAATTCATATACCGCGCGCAGGGCATACTGGCCTTTTTTGGAGGGTGTCAGCATGGGCGACTTCTTGACTGGTTTGGTCGGGAAATTTCTTGACCGATATAGTCAAGAAGATGAGACCAAGTCAACCCTTTTTTGAGCTTTTTGGATTTTTTCGGTTCCGATTATTGCCGTAATGGCGGTACCTTAGCACTCCGAACGGGAAAGCGGGCCATGGGGTTGCCAACCGGCCGCCAAAAAGGCTATGAGTTCGAAAAGCCCGTCGATACCGAATCCGTTTTGCCGGAACCACGAACGAGCCCTGGAGTTGGAACCATGCTGGTGACCCAGAAAAAGCAGTATGCCCTGCGCGCGGTTTTCGAACTGGCCCGCTGCGGGCAGGACGGTCCGCTGAAAACGGCCCAGATCGCCGAGGCGCAGGGCATTCCGGTTCGTTTTCTGGAGATCATCATGAACCATCTCGGGCGGGCGGGGCTCGTGTCGGCGAAGCGGGGCATTCATGGCGGCTACGCGCTCAACCAGTCGCCCGCCGAAATCACGGTTGCGGATATTTTCAGGGCGCTGGAGGGGGACGATGAGGGGGCGGCCTGCGTCAGCTGCCTGTCGCAGTGCAACTGTCCCTTTTTCGGCGAATGCGCGTTCATTCCCCTGTGGAGCGAGGTGCAGACCGCCATCGATACCATTTATGCCCGCACCACCATCCAGCTGCTGCTGGATCAGGCGCAAAAGCGCCTCAGCGCGTCGGGGCCGCACCCCGGCGTGGCAGCCGGATCGTGAACGTGCTGCCCCTGCCCTTTTCTGATTCCACACAGACCTCCCCCTGGTGCGCCTCCACGATCTTGCGGGTCAGCATCAGGCCGATCCCGGTGCCCCGGCTGCCCTTTGTGGTCCAGAAGCCCTGAAAAAGCCTGGCACGCAGCGCGGCATCCATTCCGCCGCAGGTGTCCGTCACCTGGTACGCGACCCCGTCCGGCTGGCCCGTGCAGGAGAGGGTGATCCGCGGAACCGCCCCGCAGCCCGAGGCCTGCGCGCAGGCATCCAGGGCGTTGGTCAAGAGGTTCAGGAGGCAGCGGTGGATGCCTTCCGGATCAAGGAGGATCGGCGCCAGACCGGGGTTTTCGAGAAGCGCGAGGTCGGTCCCCTGCCGTTCGGCTTGGGGGCGGACAAGGGTATATACGGCCTGAAGCGGCCGATACGGATCGGTCTCCCGGAATTCCGGCACCCCAGGTTTTGCGATGTTCAACAGATCCAGGGAGAGCTGCTGAATACGATCCACATTGTCGCGTACCATGCGCCAGCCCTCGCGAAGATATTCGCTGTTCTCCAGCGAGAGCCCTTTTTCCACGACGAATGCGCCGCCCTTAAGTCCGCCGGCGATGTTCTTGATGGCGTGGGCCAGGCCGGCCACGGTTTCGCCCATGGCCGCCAGGCGTTCGGCCTGAACCAGCCGGCGCGACTTTTCGGCCACCATGGCTTCCAGGTTTTCCGTGTAGGCCTTGAGTTGGGCGCGCATGTCGATGCGCTCGCGCGCCCGTTTGAGCGCCACCTCGAGGATCTCTTCATCGATGGGTTTGGTGATGAAATCGGTGGCTTCGAACTTGAGGCTCTCGATCGCCAGGTGAATGTCGCCATGCCCGGTGATCATGATCACTTCGGTCTCGGGCGACCGTTGTTTGATCCGTTTGAGCAGATCGATGCCGTCCATGCCCGGCATCTTGATATCGGTCAGGACGATCGCCGGCCGAAGCCGATCGAACAGCAGCAAGGCCTCTTCTCCGCTGACGGCGGTCTGCACGCGATAGCCGCGGTCGGCCAGCGAGATGCCCAATACTTTGCGGATCCCCTCCTCGTCGTCCACCAGCAGAATTTTCATGTCAGGAGGCCTCGGGAATCGGGAATTCGAGAACGAAGCATGCGCCCCCTCCGGGATTGGAGCGCGCGTAAATGGCACCTCCGCATTCCTGGATGATGCCGTAGCTGATGGAAAGGCCAAGGCCCGTCCCCTGGCCCACTTTCTTGGTGGTGAAGAAGGGATCGAAGATTTTCTCCAGATACGGTTCCGGTATGCCGGTGCCGTTGTCGCAGATTTCCAGCACTACTCTGTTTTCCCGCAGGGCGGTTCGCAGCAGGATCCGTTTGGCGCCGGAGGCCCGGGGGTCGTTGCTCCAGCGTTCTTCAATCGCATCGCGGGCATTGATCAAAAGGTTGATCAGCACCTGCTCCAGGCGTCCGGTATCACCGGCGATGGAGGGCAGTTCGGAAGCCATCTCCCATTCCACGTCGATGCCGCGCACCTTGAGTTGCTGACTGAAGAGGTCGAAGGCCTGTTGGACCACATCGTTGAGCTGCACGGGGTGAAGCGTGATGTCGTCGCTCCGACGGCCGAACTGGCGCATATGGGTGATGATTTTGGCCGCGCGCTGCACGTGGCTGTCGATTTCTTCCGCCAGGGTGAGCAGGATCGACGGCTCGATGGGTTCATTCCTGCGGATCTTGCGCATGAAGAAGTTGCTGGCCGTCTTGATCACCGACAAGGGCTGGTTCAGTTCGTGCGCCACGCCGGTGGCCATTTCACCCAGCGTGGCCATCTTGCCGGCCTGGATCAACTGCTGTTCCGTCTCCAGGCGTTTGGTGATGTCGCTGAGGGTCACCAGAAGCACCTGGTGGCCGCCGTACGCCGAGGGCGAAATGCGGATCGTGACGAAACGCTGCTGGCCGTTCTTGCTGCGATGCTTGGCCCTTTCGATCAGGCTGGGCAGTTTCAGGCCGTCATCGAGAAAGGCGCTGTTGGGGTCCCAGAAGAGGTCCAGAAACGATCGGCCGATCAGCTCGTTTTCTCTGTAACCGTACACCGCTGTGACGCTGTCGTTGTGATCCAGGATTTCGAGCGTTTTGGGGTCGAGCACCAGGACGGGATTGGGTATGTTGTTGAAAATGGCATGGTACTTTATTTCGGACTGCGCCAGCCGTTCTTCCAGGCGCTTGCGCTCGGTGATGTCCAGGTTCATCTCCATGGCCGCCACGATGTTGCCCCCTTCATCCTTGATGGGGCTGGTGCGCACGAACCAATGCTTGACCGTACCGTCCTTGTCGATGCCCGACTCTTCGCTGAAGTGCGAACGGCCGTCCTCGAAGGTCTTTTCCACAGGGCAATCGGCGCATTTGCTGTCGCGGCCCTTGTAAACCTGGTAGCAGTGATCGCCGATGCGCGGTGCGAATTTCTCGGCGAATTCGCGGTTGAATCCGATGAGCCGGTAGTCGCGGTCCTGAACCGTGATGATGCAGGGCACCATTTCAAAGAGGTTCTGGTATTCGTCGCGCTGCCGGTTCAGCGCTTCGGTCTTTTCGGCGATCGCATGGCCCATCTGGTTGATGGCCGTGGCCAGTTCGCGCATTTCATCCTTCTGGTTGATCTGGACATCGGTGGCGTAATCCCCCTTTTCGATCCGCCGGGCCCCGCGGATCAAAAGTCCGATCGGCCGGGTGACGAAACGCACGATGATGAAGATGATCATGAAGGCGGTGGTGAAGAAGATCGCCGCCACCAGCAGTTTGGCCAGGATTTCATGCCGCGCGATCTCGTGATCGACCTGCCGGAGCGACATCACGAGGTCGAGCGCGCCGAGAACCTTCTTGTCGGGCGGATGCACGTGGCAGGCGTCGGTGGCGCACCCCTGCTCATTGTAGACCGGGCTGATGATGCCCAATGAACGATAGCCCTGGCCGGAATCGAATACGCGTACCCGCTCGGAAAGGCCCACCGTCGTGATCGGCGGATCGGTCTTGTGGCAGATGTGGCAGGCTTCGGCCTTGATGTTGGTCAGGCGCTCGATCTCCTCGGGGCGATTGGAGTATTTGATCTCGCCGTTTTTGTTGTAGATGCGGATGTTCTCGATGTCGTTCTGGCGGGCGACATTGTAAATGATCTGCGCGATGTCGTCGCGCGAATTGATCATCATGGCGTAATGCAGTCCGAGACGGATGGTGGTGCTGAGGCGGTCGATGTTTTCCGAGACATCGTTCATCGTTTTCTGCTGGACGAAACTGAGATGGAAGTACCCCCAGACCGACAGGGAGATGAGCAGGATGAATCCGATGCTCAACAGCAGCTTGCTGACCAGGCTGTGGCGGTAGCGATTGGCGAGGTCCATGGCGCGCTTTCATGTTCCCCGGCCGTCCCGGGGGCGTCCGTGACGGATGTTCGAGCCTACGATTTTAATAGATAGCCTATTCGTCCTGTACGGTCAACGCGGGAAGAACGCGATTAGTATAATGGGTTGGCACCCTTAGCCATTGATGCCGGATCCCGGCCCGCAAAACCGGCAATGTGCCATCACCCCGGCTGAGGCACCGGATCCCCAAAGCTCAAGAAACGCGTTCGGGGTCGGTACCGGGTCCCAATCGCCACCGCAATGTGTCGCAAAAATACCCCTCTCTGTAACCGGATCTGCTGGCGGGCGGCACCTATTCGGTACCGATTCCGACTCCGATAGCGACCCGATATAAAGCTGCATGCGATTGTCCTGTCCAAACCCGGCGACCCGGTTGTAAAACATGCGATCTCATGCTATGGGAACCTGACCGAAAAGCCTGAAGGAGGTTGACCATGGGCCAGCAGAGCCGGATTGCCGTCGTCATCTTGATCGTCGCTTTTATCCTCATCCAGGGCGCACTGATTGCCGCCGATCAGCAGCAGACCCCCCTGCGTGTGGCCAAGCAGTTCACCAAAGATTACTACAATCTGAACCCCCGGATGGAGAACCTTTTGTGCAGCGAGCTGGCGCAGGAAGGAGAGCTGGTTGCGGACTGGCTGTACCTGCGGCAGCAGGAGGCCCGGGAGCGGGGATTGCCGCCGCACTACATGCGCCAGCTGTTTACCGCGCTTCATGTGGAGGCCGTCGAACAGGATCAGGATTCGGCCCAGGTGCATGTGTCCGGCGTCACGCGCCGGGGAATCAATCCGGCCTTCATGCTGGTCGGCAAGCTCTTCCGTATCGGCCAGGATCGTGAGGTGGATGCCACCCTCGAGCTGGTTCGGGAAGCGGAGGGATGGCGGGTTTGCGGCGCCCCCTTCGACATGGCGCCTGAAACTCATTGATTCGCGCGGGCGCCCCTGTTCCGGGCGCCCTGTCCTGAAACAATCCCTCCTGTTCATCACAAAGCTCCTCCCGCGCTTCCGCGCATATGGACACTTTCACTTCCGGCTTCAGGATGCCCGGGGAACGAATAGGAAAACACATGACACTCAAGGAGTACCAGGGGCAGGTGGACCAGTGGGTCCGCACCTATGGCGTCCGTTATTTCAATGAACTGACCAATCTCGCGGTCTTAGTGGAAGAGGTGGGCGAGGTGGCCCGGCTGATTGCCCGTATTTACGGCGAGCAGAGTTTCAAGGAGGGCGACACGGGCCGCGACCAGTTGGCCGACGAACTGGCCGATGTCCTCTTCGTGCTCACCTGCATCGCCAACCAGACCGGAATCGACCTGACCGCCGCCGCGCAGCGCAATCTCGACAAGAAGACGGTGCGGGACAGTGGGCGTCACTGGCAG
>JAEYRZ010000194.1 GCA_023435265.1 Pseudomonadota bacterium | reverse complement strand
CGCCTGCGCCTGCCTGGCGCTGGCGGCCACGTTGCACCTCGAACGGCCCGAACTGCGCGTGCGCGTGATCGACCTGCCCGGCGACCTCGCCGAAGCGCGCGCCCTGGCGTGCTGCCTGGCCGAAATTGCGACCGGCGGAACGTTCGCGATCGCCGGCTACGATCTGGCCGGACAGCGCTGGGGGCTGCGCCCGGAACTCAGCGCGCCGGCGGAGTACCGCCCGCGTCCCATCGAATGGTCGCCTGAAGCGGTGATCCTGGTCAGCGGCGGCGGCAAAGGGATCACCGCGGAATGCGCCGCAGCCGCGGCAGCCGCCACCGGTGCGCAACTGGCCCTGCTGGGCAGCACCCCCTTGCCCGAGGATGCGGCGCCCGATCATGCGGTCCGGGTCACGCTCGCCGGGCTGGCGGCACAGGGCATCCAGGCCTGCTACTACGCCTGCGACCTGACGCAGGCCGAAGCGGTGGATGCGGCCGTTCGGCGCATTCGAAGCGCGCAGGGGCCGATCCGGGCCGTCATCCACGGCGCCGGCCTGAACCGGCCGCGGCCGTCGGCCGCGGTCTCGACCGACGAAGCGCTGGCCGAGATCGGTCCCAAAGTAACCGGCCTGTTGAATCTCTGGGCAGCCCTGGCCGATGCGCCGCCCGCCCTGGTCGTGGGCCTTTCCTCGATCATCGGGGTCAGCGGCATGCCGGGCAATGCCTGGTATGGGTTCGCCAACGAAGCCATGGACATTCTGCTTCAATCCATCGCCGCCGAATCGCCCGCCACGCAAACCCAGGCCGTTGCATTCAGCATCTGGGGCGAAACCGGCATGGGCGCGCGCATGGGAAGCGTGAGCCGCCTGTCCCGGATGGGCATCGAAGCGATTCCGACCCGCGAAGGGCGGAGCCGCTTCACGCGGCTGTTTACGCATGACCCGTCCGCCCCCGTCATCGTGGTGACGGCCCGCCTCGGGGGTCTGGACACCTGGGACAGCGGACAATCCGCAGCCCCCGCCGGCCGTTTCTGCCATGACCTGCTGGCGGGCACGCCCGGCGTCGAGGCCGTGTTCAAGACCCGGCTGCACCTGGATCGGGATCTATACCTGGCCGATCACCAGTATGGCGGAGCGCACCTGTTTCCGACCGTGTTCGGATTGGAGGCCATGGCCCAGGCGGCTTCGGCGGCAGCCGGGCATCCGCTGGGATTCCCCCTGCAAATCGAAGACATTCGGCTGCGCCGCCCCATTACGGTCGATCCGGGGGAGGGTTCCGAGATCGTGATCTGGGCCCAGGTGCAGGAGGCCGGTGCCGCAGGTGCACCGAAACGCATCCGGGCCGGCATTCGCAAACCCGACGGCGATGCGGATGAAGATTGCTTCAGTGCGGCCCTGGTGCTCGGCGCCGATCCGGCCGAAACGGCGATCGACGTGGAGCGCATCCGCACCGCCTTGCCGATCGTGCCCCGCGAAGACCTGTATCGCGAGAGCCTGTTGTTCCAGGGAGACCGTTTCCAGCGCATCACCGGCGTCTATGTCCTCGAAGGCAACGGCCGCGACCGAGGGCATGCCGAGCTTTCGGCCGAACGCCGGTCCGATGCCGCGGCCCAGGCGTTTGCCGCCGCGCAGGACAGACCGCTGCTGCTGCCGGATCCCTTCTTCAGTGACGCCATGCTGCAATCGGCCGCCCTGCTCGTGCCGCAGGATCCCTGCCTGCCCGTGGCGATCGGCCGGATGAGCTTTTACGGCAATGCGGGTGAAAGCGCGGGGGTGTGCCGTATCGCGGTGGCCCTTGAAGGTTGCCGCGAGCAATCCTTTCTGGCCCGGGTGAGCGCGGTCGACCCACAGGGCCGCCCGGCGATACAGCTTGAAGGCTACCGTCTGAAGATCCTCAAGCATGTGCCCGAATACCCCACCGTGGATGCCCTGCGCGCGCCGGCGGAGCGCGACCGGCGCTTGACCGGCGCCGCCCTCGAGGCCGCAGCCGGGCGCTTCGCCTTGAAGCTGCCCGAATGGGGTCTCGAATATATTCAGGGCATCCATCGCTTGTCGCGCCAGGAGCGGCGCTGGCTGGAACGCCCGCTGCTCGAACAGGTCGCCGGCCGGGCGTGCCGGCAGTGGAGCGGCGCATCACGCGATCAGCGGGTGATCTGGCTCGCATCGGGCAAACCCGCGCTGGACGGATCGGCTGGCGGGACCCTCGAACTGAGCCTGTCGCATGACGAGCGCTTGTGCTTCGCGACGGCCGGGGCCGCTCCCCAGGGGTGCGACCTGGCGCCGGTGACCCGGCGCAGCCGAACCGATTGGGATGCCTTGCTGGGTTCTGAGCTGGCCCCTTTGATGGATGAATTGATCGGCCGCGGTGAACCGCTGGATCTGGCCGGCACGCGTCTGTGGGCCGCCCTGGAGGCCGCCCGCAAAGCCCTGGGGCCTGAACCCGTGCGCCTGCGGCCGGGCGATTGCCATGCGGGGGCGATGCTCATCGAACTCTGCGGCGGGCGGCGGCCGATGGTCGTCCTGACCCTGGCCCTGCGGCTCACGTGGGGGCCGCCCCGAATATTGGCGCTGGCCCTCGATGCGCCGCCGCGACAGGCCGCCTGCGGGCCGGCTGAAGCCACCGATCCTTATGCCGGGTGGCTCGGCCGGCCGGCTTATGAAGTCCGTCCGGAAGGTCCCCAGGGCGAGCTGGTCTTCGTGCAGCGTTTTCCGGTCACCTTCAAGCCGGGGGCGCAGCTCAGCCGCAACGTCTATTTCACGCATTACTTCGACTGGATGGGTCATGCCCGCGAGGCCTCCACCTATCCGGTCATGCGTGAATTGATCGATCTTCTGGGCACCGGACGCTGGGGCAGCGTGACCAACTACAGCCGCCTGGACCTATTCGGCGAGGCGCGTACGGGGGACCTGGTGCAGCTGCGCATGTGGACATCCGAGAACGGCGGACCCTGCGATGCCACCATGACCCTGCAGTACGAGTTCGTGCGTTTGCTGCCCGGGGCGCCTGCGGAGCGCCTCGCGTTTTGCGAGCTGCAGACCACCTGGGTCGCGCTCACGGGACACGGCCAGGCCCGCCCGGCGCCCTATCCGCCGTTTTTGCAGGCCTTTTTTGCAAACATGATTCCCAGGCAACAGGCCCCGCAGCCGGACCTTTCCCTGGCGGCGCCGCTTTCGCATCTGCACCGCACCGGATCGGAGCCGGTTGTTTACAGGGCCGCCGCCGGGCCGGTGATTCAACCCCAGTTGGCGGTCCATACGTTCGAAACCGCTCTCGGCCAGGCCAATGCGGTCGGCAATGTCTACTATGCGAAGTATTACGAGTGGCAGGGAATGCTCCGCGACATGTACCTGCAGCGCCTGATGCCCGATTACTTCGGCGGCACGGGCGAGCGCGGCGAGGCGGTCTGCCTGGCCTGCCGCGTGGACCATCTGCGCGAGGCCATGCCGTTCGACCGGATCATGGTGCGCATGGCGCTCAAGGCATGGTACCCGCAACGGGCGCTGCTGTCGTTCGATTACTACCGCGTGGAGGAGGGCCGGCCGCCTGTCAAACTGGCCTGGGGCAAGCATGAGCTGGTCTGGGTCGAGCGGGATGGGCGGGGGCGTCCGAAGCCCGCCGATTTTCCGAAAGCGCTGGAGCGTGCGCTGCAGGCGGCCGTACGAGGGCGCCAGGGACCGTCGCTTTCGCGGGCGGCGTCGTCCTGACCGTAACCCTAAGCGGCAGGAGGTTCAAGCCACTTTGGGCTTGCGGGTCAGAACCTCCTGCTCCAGGAAGGTGAAGACCGATTCGCCTTCCAGATCCGCCCGCACGCTGCCCTTGAGGATCTCGAGGTACCGCTCCATGGCGGCTTTGTCCAGACTGCTGACCGGCCCGCGCACCAGGCGCAGCCGGCCGTGAAGCAGGTCGAACAACACAATGGGCGCCAGCACGATGTCTCCGGGGCGCGGTTCCGTCGCCGCGCCCCAGACATGGTGGTGGGCGGCTGCGAACGCCTTGGGCGCCTTGCGGAATCCGAGCAGTTCGGCGAAAAGCGTGAGAATCTCGACCACACCGTCGGCATCGCCATTGGCCAGCGCCGCGCGGCCCTCCCGGGTCAGGGCGTCGATATCGCCCGGGGTGTAGGTCAGATCGAGCCGGCCCAGGAGTTCGTTCCGGATCCGCTGCAGGGTCTCATCCTTGCGGCTGACCACCACATCCTTGTCGCTCAGGATTTTGATCGCATTGCGGATGCTGACCATCTCCTTGACCGTCGGATTCTTGCGCATGGCGACATCCTCGACGTCCGAGCGGTAGATTTTGAGTTCGTTGTCGAGGACCAGTATCTGTTTGCTGCCGTCCATAAAATAGAAATCGAGATTGCGTTCGCTCTGGTGGGTGTAGCCCGCCATTTCGAGCAGCTCGCGCATCGCATCGCGATCGAGCCGCTGCGGGCCCTCGGTCGTGACCCCGATGGTCTGCTGAACCCTGTTGGCCAGCGTATCGATTTTCATTTTCTGGAGCAGGTTTTCCTTGAAGCCCATAATTCCTCCCCGCGTTGGTTGCTCAAGCCATTAACGTAATCCATTCCTCACTCATGTCATCTCGACCGAAGGGAGAGATCTTGACCGGCCTGCATGGAACCCGGCCCGATAAGATTTCTCCCTTCGGTAGAAATGACAGGCACCTTCGGTCGAGACGGCATGCCCATGCGGTCGGGGCTGGTCCCTGGAGGGTGCGTCCAGCGGGTTGACCGACGCCGGCACTTCTATTATAAAAATGAGCTCGCCGGCTGAAAAGCCCATCTCTGCTACCATCGCGCAAGGCGTTCGATCGGGAGACATGCCATGGACGATTTCGTGACCTTGACCTACCGGGGGAAAAGCTTCAAACTGCCGCTCATCACAGGTTCCGAGGGCGAAAAGTCGATCGACATCAAGGATCTGCGTGCACAAACCGGGCTGATTACGCTCGATCCCGGATTTGCCAATACCGGCGCCTGCCAGAGCAGCATCACCTACATGGATGGGGAAAAAGGCATTTTGCGCTATCGCGGCATTCCGGTGGAGGAACTGGCCGAGTATTCCACCTTCAAGGAGACCGCCTATCTGCTGATCAACGGCCGGCTGCCGACGGGCCAGGAACTGCGCACCTTTTCCATCATGCTCAACGACCATTCGCTGGTCCACGAGGATATGAAGACGTTTTACCAGAACTTCCCGCGCGCCGGGCACCCGATGGGGATCCTGTCGGCCATGGTCAATGCGCTGCGTAGTTTTTACCCTGAGCTGCAGACCACCGAGGAAGAGATCAACATGACGGTCACCCGGCTGCTGGCCAAGGTGCGCACCATGGCCGCCATGTCCTACAAGATCTCGCGCGGCCACACGGTGGTCTACCCCCGGCCGGACCTGGCCTACTGCGAAAACTTTCTGAACATGATGTTCAACACGCCGGTCAAGCCGTATGAATTCCGCCGCGAAGTGATCCGGGCCCTGGAAGTCTTCTGGATTCTGCATGCCGATCATGAACAGAACTGCTCGACCTCGGCCGTGCGCGTGGTGGGCAGCGGCCGGGTCAACCTTTACGCGGCGATTTCAGCGGGCATTGCGGCATTGTGGGGACCGTTGCACGGCGGGGCGAACCAGGCGGTTGTGGAGATGCTGACCCGCATCCATCAGGATGAGGGGAATTACCGCAAATACATCGAGCGGGCCAAGGACCGCAAGGATCCCTTCCGCTTGATGGGTTTCGGTCATCGCGTCTACAAGACGTACGACCCGCGCGCCAGGATTATGAAGAAGATGTGCGATCAACTGTTGGGCGCCCTCAGGCTGCACGACCCGCTGCTGGACATCGCCAAGGAACTGGAAGCGGCGGCCCTGCAGGATCCATGGTTCACGGAAAACCACCTGTACCCCAATGTCGATTTCTACAGCGGCATCGTACTGCGGGCCATCGGTATCCCGACCAACATGTTTACGGTGCTTTTCGCGATCGGTCGCCTTCCCGGCTGGATTGCGCAATGGAAGGAGAGCATGGACGATCCGCAGTGGCGCATCGTCCGACCCCGCCAGGTCTACACCGGCCCCACGCTTTCGCATTACGTGCCGGTCGAAGAACGGTAGTGTATGCCTGCGTTCCGGGGCGGGCGCTCCGCCTAGTTGAGATCAAAATCGCCCAGCGGCCGGGCGAATGTGAACTTGGCCGGCCGGACGACCAGCGCCCGCCAGGCGTCTCCGGCATTACCGCCGAGGGCGGAAAAAGGTACCGAGACGACGAAGAATCCGAACCCCAGGACGGTCGATACGATGCCCAGCGGCCGGACTGCTATGGCGTCGGCCACCATTGCGCCGGTTTCTACCTGAGGATCGGTGTAATCCGCCATTCCGGGGCCATCATAGGCCATAGCGGCGCCGGGAACGATCACCAGGGCCATGACGATGAGCCATACGATGGCTTTTTCGCATCTTAACCGCATGAGCTTCCCCCTTTCGATGGGATCACTTTAAACTTGAGGCATGTTTCTTATTTGCTTATGTTCGGCCCTCGTTTTCAAACTTGAGAGGGGTGTGAATAATACGAACCAGACTATACCAGATCCCTCGAATAGTGGCAAGCGTTTGATAGTTCAAAGAATCCTGCCTGAAGCGAATCGTACGCGCCGGTAGCGGAGGAGTCGACATGCACGCTGGCCCCGCGGACCAATTGATCGATGTGGCCGTGATGCTGCCGGTTCGGCAGAAGTTTACCTATCGGGTTCCGCCGGATCTGAATCCTCTGGCGTCCGCCGGCAAGCGGGTGCTCGTGCCGTTCGGCAAACGGCAGGTGATCGGTTTCGTCCTGGGGCCCGCGGAAACGCTTGCCGCACCCGATGAGATTAAAGATCTGATCGATGTGCTCGATGAGGACCCGCTTTTCCCCGCAACGCTGGTTCCCTTTCTCCTGTGGATGGCCGAATACTACCTTCACCCGGTCGGCGCGGTGATCGAGGCGGCTCTGCCCGGCGGGCTGGCGCTGGCGGAACGCACCTATTTCCATCTGACCGAAGCGGGACGTTCGATCCTGCCCCGGCTGCCGGCGGACGATTCGGCCCGCGGAGTGCTGGCCGCTCTGGCTGACGGCCCCCAGCGCTTCATGACGTTGCGGCGCAGCTGCCCTGGAACCGTGCGGCGCAGCGACCTGGCGCGCTGGTGCAAAAAGGGCTGGGTGGCGCGCCGCGCGGAGATGCCCGCGGATCGCGCCCGGCCGCTGACCGAGCGCTTCGTGCAGCGTGTGCCGGATGCGCCTGCCGCCGACCGGCGTTCGCCGCAGCGCGAGCGGATCCTCGAGTTGTTGAACGCGTACGGGCCCATGTCCCTTTCCGAGTTGAAAAACCACGTGGCTACGGCCGCCGGACTCGTCAGGACCATGGCCCGTGGCGGAGAAGTGCAGGTTGTGCAGCGGCCGGTTTATCGGGATCCCCTGGGCGAATCGATCCTTCCGGACTGCGCTCCGCAGCTGACCGCCGAACAGGCCGCCGCCGTCGGCACGATCGCCCCGGCGCTGGGACGCGGCTACGCCGCGTTCGTTCTGGCGGGCGTGACCGGTTCGGGCAAGACCGAAGTCTATCTGCACCTGGCGGCAATGTCCCTGCAGCAGGGGCTGCCCGTGCTGGTGCTGGTTCCGGAGATCGCCCTGATCAGCCAGATGACGCGCTGCTTCCGCGCCCGTTTCGGATCGCGGGTGGCGCTTCTGCACAGCGGACTTTCGCGGGGCGAGCGCTTCGACGAATGGCGGCGCATCGCTCAAAACCAGGTCAGCGTCGCGATCGGCGCGCGCTCCGCCGTTTTCGCCCCGTTCGAGCGTGTCGGCCTGTTGATCGTGGACGAAGAACACGACGATTCATACAAGCAGGAAGGCGCGCTGCGCTACAATGCCCGCGACATGGCGGTCGTGCGGGCGCACCTGCAGGAGGCCGTCGTCGTGCTGGGCTCGGCCACACCCTCGCTGCAATCCATCTACAATGTCGAAAAGGGCAAGTTCCGCCGGGTCGACCTTCTGGAGCGGATCGATCACCGCCTCCTGCCGCAGATCCAGATCGAGGACCTGGGCCGCTTGCGCGAGGAGCGCGGCATACGCCGTTTCCTGAGCCCCGCGTTGGTGGCCGCCGTCAAGGCGACGCTCGAACGCCGCGAACAGGTGCTGCTGTTCCTGAACCGCCGCGGTTTCGCCAGCGCGCTGGTGTGCGCGGCCTGCGGACAGCCCATGCTGTGCGACCGCTGCGACATTTCGCTGACCTATCACCGCAGCAGCAATGCCTACCGCTGCCATTACTGCGGGTGCCATCGTTCGGCTACGACCGTATGCGGCCGCTGCGGTTCGGCCAGGATCCTGCGCCTGGGCGTGGGCACGGAACAGCTGCAGTCCGAAATGCAGCGCATGTTCCCTTCGGCGCGCGTCGCGCGCATGGATCGGGATACGACACGGCGCAAAGGCGCCCTGATCGGAATCCTCAAGGCGCTGCGGAGGCGCGAAATCGACATTCTGGTGGGCACCCAGATGGTGGCCAAGGGGCACGATTACCCGCACATCACGCTGGTGGGCGTCATCTGCGCCGACCTTTCACTGAACCTGCCCGATTTCCGCGCCGGCGAGCGCACGTTCCAACTCCTGGCCCAGGTGGCGGGGCGGGCCGGGCGCGGCGAAAGTCCCGGCCTGGTGATCCTGCAGACCTACAATCCCGATCACTTCAGCATCCTGGCGGCGCGGCATCACGACCATGCGGCCTTTTACCGCCAGGAGATCGAATTCCGCAGAGCCCTGCAGTACCCGCCGTTCACGCGCATGGTCCAGATCCGCATCAATGGCCCGGATAAGGATGCGACGGCCAGACAGGCGCACCTGCTCGGGGAGCACTGCCGCCGGCTGCGCGCGCAGCAGCCCGACTACGGCCGCATCGAGGCGCTGGGGCCCATCGAGGCGCCGTTGGCGCGCATTTCAGGCCAATACCGATGGCAGCTGCTGCTCAAGGGAGACCAGGCCGGTCCTCTGCACCGCCTGGCGGGCGAACTGGTTTCTCCACCCTCCAAACACGCCGATGTGACCATCGCCGCGGACGTCGACCCGCTCTTTCTGATGTGAAGCAAATAGTTTACGCGGTTATCTGGAAAGATCCAGTTTGGTTCGTTGGCTCGGTTCAGGTGTGCCGGGGTATCCGGGTGCAAGGACGTCAGCTGCCTGCGGGATCGGTTCGGGGTCATGATCGGTGGTCTCGGGGTCGGAATCGCTATCGGAATCGGGTGTCGATCTCCATTTCGATTGCGATCCCGATCCCGACCCCGAACTGATGTGTTCGGGATACTTAGAATTCGCTCAGCACCTAAAACTCATCTCAAAACGTGACCCTTAAAACTTACTTAACACTTATCCCGACATGTGCTACGGTGCCTGTTTGCAACGTAAAGAACGTGGTTCATCCAGAATCGGCAAGGAGTCTCAGGTATGATGAACAGATCTTGGCGGGCCGGCCTGGGCCTGATCGTCGGATTGGCGCTGCTGATCCAGGCGGGCGGGGCTTGGGCCGAAAAAGACACCGTTCCCGTGGCCGTCTTCCCGGAATTGAAATACGATTTCGATACGATCGATGAGGGCGTTGAAATCAAGCATGATTTCATTGTCGAGAACCAGGGCCGGGCGCCTTTGGAGATCAAGAAGGTGCAGCCCGACTGAGGCTGCTCGGTGGCGTCGCATCCGACCCAGATCCCTGCCGGGGGCAGGGACATCATCAGCGTCGTGGTACGTACTGAAAATCGGGGCGGCGAAACGCTGCACAAGCGTTTCAACGTGAGCACCAACGATCCGCGCAACGGCCGGGTGGAATTGATGGTGTCCGGAAAGGTGAAGGCCTTCGTAACGGTTCTTCCGCCTTACGTGCGCCTGATGGGAAACCAGGGCGAAACCCTCCAGGCGAGCATCAAAATCGTTCCCCAGCCGGAATATCCCCTCACGATCAAGTCCGTGCGGAGCACCCAGGGCGAGCATTTCACGCATACCTTGAAGCCCCTGGGCGAACATCCGGAACGGGAGGGGTATGAGCTGACCGTGTCCAACACCATGCGCGAGCCGGGCAGCTATCGTGACTTCATTCAGATCGAGACCGATCTGGCTGTCAAACCCATGATCCGCATTCCGGTCAGCGGCCGGGTGTTTGCGACCCAGACCGGCCCGCCGGCCAAGGCACCCCAGTAAACGAAGGTCGCAACGGTTCGAGGATGATGTTGAACGCACGTACCGTCCGGGTGGTCGGTTTCGATTGCGACGGGGTGATGTTCGACTCCTCGCAGGCCAACCGCGCCTATTATGACGAGATCCTGAGATCGGTGCACCTGCCGGCCCTGGACGCCGCGCAGTTCGCCTACGCCCACATGCATACCGTGCACGAGACGCTGGCCTTCCTGATCCGCGATCCGTGCCTCCTGGCGGAGGCCCACGAATACCGGCGCCGATTCAGCTATCACCCGTTCATCAAATACATGGTCATGGAACCCCGCCTGCGTGAACTGTTGGCCTGGCTGCGGCCGGCCTACAAAACCGCCGTGGCCACCAACCGCACCGACACCATGGTCCGCGTGCTGGCCGAACATGGACTTGCGGACGCGTTCGACCGGGTCGTGACCGCGCTGGATGTCCGGCACCCCAAACCCGATCCGGAACCGCTGCTGGCGCTGCTGGCCCAGTTCGGCATCCAGCCGGAGCAGATGATCTATGTGGGGGATTCTGAGGTCGATGCGCTGGCGGCGCAAAAAGCCGGCGTGCCTTTCGTCGCCTATGCCAATCCCGCGCTCGCGGCCGATCTGCACATCCGCCATCTGGGGGAGATCAGGACGTTTCTGGAAAAGACATAGAAGAAAACGCCGAGAGCGTAAGTTCTCGTGGCGTTCTATGGCACACCGGTGTGCCTGGCAGCATTTCTGATGAACGCGTAAAAAGTCTCCAAATCGACGGCGCCGTCATTGGTTGCCGAAGCCGTTCAACCCCCCGCAATCCGGGCACTGCCAGGTGATGTGATTGCAGGACATTCCCCACACATTCTCCTGCATGCAGGATTGGCAGATCGCGAAACCGCAGCGGCAGCTCCAGCAAAACGTGAATTCGCCGCCGCAGCAGTGGCATCGCTGCAGCGCGGGCCGCCGCCTTCGGCGGTATCCTGATTGCCGCTTGGGAGCTTCCATCTTCTTCCTGTCGGGAGCGGCATGCGTCAAACTACACCGCTGAATTTGTTGTCGTTTAAAGTCAACCGTGTTAGACCAGGCATCATCGCCTGTCAAGGGCAGGGGATTGCGGGTCATTGCCCCGTCAAAATCTGTCTCGCTTTATTGGTGTTCGGATCGGGGTCGGGGTCAAAATCGGGGTCGCAATCGGATTGCCATCGGAATGCGCCGCCACCTATCAACCTTTACCTCAGGAGAAATCAACATACCCTATGAATCCCGCACCGCCGAACGAAACCGGGGAACGTCCGGTCCTGTATCTCGTGGACGGCAGCGCCTACATCTACCGCGCCTACCATGCCATCCGCGGGCTGGCCAACTCCAAAGGCATGCCGACCAACGCGGTCTTCGGTTTCACGCGGATGCTGATCAAGCTGATCCAGGAACGCCGCCCCAGGCACGTGGCCATTTTTTTCGACACCAAGGGCCCGACTTTCCGCCACCGCCTTTTCGACGCCTACAAGGCCACGCGGCCGCCCGCGCCCGACGACCTGGTGATGCAGCTGCCCTACATCAAAAAGATCACGGCTGGTTTCAATATCCCGATGATCGAAAAAGAGGGCTTCGAGGCCGACGACCTGATCGGCACCTATGCCCGGCGCGCCGAAGCCGTCGGTTTCGACGTGGTCATGGTCACCGGCGACAAGGATTTCCTGCAGCTTGTCACGCCGCGCATCAGCATCTGGGACCCCATGAAGGACGCCGTATTCGATCTGGCCCACATCGAGCGCGAGTACGGGCTCAAGCCGGAGCAGATGCTCGAGGTGATGGGCTTGACCGGCGACACTTCCGACAATGTGCCCGGAGTCCCGGGAATCGGTCCCAAAACGGCGCTCAAGCTGATCCAGAGCTTCGGGAGCATCGACACCCTCTACCAGCGCATCGACGAACTCAAGAGCGCGAAACAGCGCGCCAACCTGCTTGCCCACCGCGAGACGGCTCTGCTGAGCCGACGGCTGGTGACGGTGGATACGGCTGCGCCGGTCGACTTCGACCCCGCCCTGTTCGAGGCCCGGCCCCCGAACGAGGCCGAGCTGGCACGCCTGTTCCAGGAACTCGAATTCCGCGAGCTGCAGCAGACCTATCAGCAGACCGCAGAGCGGCGGGCCACGTGCTACGCGGCCGTTCTGGACCGCGAGTCCCTGGCGGCGCTGGTTCAACGCCTGAAAGCGGCCGGGCGTTTCGCGCTGGACACCGAGACCACTTCGCTCAATCCGATGCGCGCCGTGCTGGTGGGCATCTCCGTCGCCGTCGACGCCTGCGAGGCGTACTACATTCCCTGCGGCCACCGCTACATCGGGGCTCCCGCGCAGTTGAGCTGCACCGAGATGCTGGAGGCGCTCAGGCCCGTGCTCGAAGATCCGGCCATCGCCAAGATCGGCCAAGACCTGAAGTATGACATCATCGTCCTCCAGCGTCACGGCGTGCGCCTTGCGGGCGCGGTTTTCGACACCATGGTGGGCTCCTACCTGCTCAACCCGTCCAAGCGGGCCCACAGCCTGAACCAGATCGCGCTCGATTATCTCAACCACAAGCCGATCGCTTTCAGCGACGTGGCGGGAAAAGGCAAGAACATGATCACCTTCGACCAGGTCGACCTGGAGCAGGCCGTGCCCTATGCCTGCGAAGGCGTCGATCTGGTCATCCGGGCCGCCGAAGTCCTCCAGCCGGAGCTTGAACGGCTCGGCCTGATGCCCCTGCTCGAACAGGTCGAAATGCCCCTGATCCCGGTCCTGGCGGCCATGGAAACGACCGGCGTGTGCCTGGACCGGGAGAAGCTGGTCGAGCTTTCGCGGCGCTTCGAACAGCAGTTGCGGCACCTGGAAAGCGAAATTCACCGCTGGGCCGGAGAGCCCTTCAACATCCAGTCGGCGCAGCAGCTCGGCTACATCCTGTTCGAAAAGCTGGGCCTGCCGACTGCGAAGAAGACCAAGAAGAAGACCGGCTACTCCACCGACGTGGATGTGCTGATGCAGCTGGCAGAGCAGCACGAACTGCCCGCCCTGATCCTGCGCCACCGTTCCCTGGCCAAGCTCAAGTCCACCTATGCCGACGCACTGCTCGAGCAGATCGATCCCCGGACCGGCCGCATTCATACCTCGTTCAATCAGACCGTGACCGCCACCGGCCGATTGAGCAGTTCCGATCCAAATCTGCAGAATATCCCCATCCGGACAGAGGAAGGGCGTGAAATCCGCGGGGCCTTCGTGCCGCGGTCGGGATGGCTGATGCTCTCGGCCGATTATTCGCAAATCGAGCTGCGCCTGCTGGCGCATGTGGCGCGGGACCCCATTCTGATCGAGAGTTTCAAAAGCGGCCAGGACATTCACGGCCGCACGGCCGCCGAAGTCTTCCAAATGCCCCTGGATGCGGTTTCCGGTGAATTGCGGCGCCAGGCCAAGGTGATCAATTTCGGCATCATCTACGGCATGAGCGCCTTCGGCCTGTCGCGCGAACTGGGGATCACCCCCAAGACGGCCCAGATTTATATCGACCAGTACTTTCAGCATTACCAGGGCGTCAAGGCGTATATCGAGCGCACGATCGACCAGGCACGGCGCGACGGGTTCATCAGCACGCTTCTCGGCCGCCATCGGCTGCTCCCGGACATCAACAACCGCAACACCGTGATCCGCCAGTTCGCCGAGCGCACCGCCGTGAACATGCCCATCCAGGGTACGGCCGCCGATCTGATCAAACTGGCCATGATCCGCATGGCCGCCGGCATCGCGGAGGCACGCCTCGCCGCCGAAATGCTGCTCTCCGTGCACGATGAAATCGTCTTCGAAGTGGCGCCGCAGGATCTAGATGCCCTGAAAGCGCTCGCCTGCCGGATCATGGAGAATATCTGGGAGTTGTCCGTACCGCTGAGGGTCAATCTTTCCTGGGGCGCAAACTGGTCCGACGCCCATTGAAGGGAGCGCTCTGGCCAATGCATGAACGTGTATTATCGTCACAACGATAGCCTCAGGGCCGCCGGCGGTTCGAACGCGAAACGGCCAAAGCGGCCGGCAAACCGTTCAATCCCCTCGGCCGCGCCTCACCGTTCCGGTGCTTGTCGGTACTGTGGAGCGTTTGCGAAGCACCCAATAACTCATTTCGAGTATGGAGGAGTCATCCATGAGAATGCGAACCCTGCTGGTCCTGGTGGTATGTTGGATAACGGCCGTAGGCTGTTCTCTGCCCAAAATATCGCTTTTTCCGGAGGCGGGGCCGCTTCAAGAGCTGACCCTCGAAGGCACCGGCGATCAGAAAATACTCGTGGTCACGATTCACGGCGTCATTTCCGATCAGCCGCAGGAGCGCCTTCTGCGCAGCAAGCCCAGCATGGTTCAAGAGATCGTGGCCCACCTGCGCCAGGCGGAACAGGACCCGAACATCAAGGCCCTGCTGCTCAAAGT
>JAEYRZ010000206.1 GCA_023435265.1 Pseudomonadota bacterium | reverse complement strand
TTCACAGGTCTTGGACAGCACGTTTTAGAACCGGCAACCTAATCCATGGAAAAGAACTCATGCGACCGTAACCATCTGTAATCAAAACTGGTAGGTACCGTTTTTTAATTTATTTTGGACAGCAGTGCCATCGGATCAAAATGCAAGGCCGCCCGCCCGGAAGAACCGGGACGGGCGGCGCTGATGTGGTGCAGGGCAGGTCCTTGAAGGTGGGGCGTAAGGAGGCGCTGCGTCATATTTCATGGGGAATGGCACCGGGCTGCCGCCCGGCCATTTCCGGCACGGCCGCAGGTTCTTGCACCGCGCGCTTCTTCTTGTTGGCCAGAAGCATCCGACCGGCCACCACCACCGCCACGGTGAAGAACCCCATCACACCGTATTCGATTACTTTCCCCGGGTGCAGCCAATTGTGGATGAGGGGGTCGGTGATCATCATTTCGCCGCCCACCTTTCCCAGGATCGCGGCACCGATATAGAGAATGATGGGGAAGCGGTCCATCAACCGGGCCAGCAGCGAACTCATGAACACCACGAACGGAATGCTCAGGGCCAATCCAAACAGAAGCAGGAAGAGGTTGCCGTGGGAAGCGGCCCCGACGGCCAGCATGTTGTCGATGCCCATGCTCATGTCGGCTACGATGATCACCCACAGCGCCTGCCACAGGCTTCCGGCCGTATGATGTTCTTCTTCGCTGCCGCCTTCCACCAGCAGCTTGACGGCGATCCAGAGAATGACCGCACCGCCGAGCAGCTTGATGAAGGAGATGGCCAGCAGTTTGGCCACAATGAAGGTGCATACGACGCGCACCAACACCGCTCCGCCGGCTCCCAGGGCGATACCCAGCGTCCGTTTCCGCCCGTGCAGGTTTTTGACCGCCATGGCGATGACCACGGCATTGTCTCCGGCCAGTACCAGGTCGATGATCACGATGCTCAGCAAGGCGGAAAAAAACTTCCAGTCTAAAGTCATTTGTCCGAAAAACCCTAAGTCGATCATCGCAACCCCCCTTGTGTTATGATTCAGGCAAAAATGCTTGCTCTCGAAATTTTGCAACCGGCGTGCCGTTCCCCATTCAGATTCTTCAGATTAAATTTATCTGCAAAAACAATAAGATGACCGTCTATGGGCATATCTTCCGGGATCACCCGGATGGGTGTTGTCCACCGGCGGAAGACGCACTGCAAACGAGCAGGTGACAGACTCGCCCGGCGGGTGGATGGATGGAGCGGCCTGATGTTGTCCTTCCCGGAGGGCTCGATCCGCCTGGTACGTTTTGTGCTTCGGATCGTTCTGGAGCGTCGAAGCAGCGCCGCGAAGGATGGAGAAAGAATCCGCATGGCCGCTAAAAAGCATATTCTCGTGGTGGACGACGATGTGGTCCTTTCCGGAAATATCGCCCGCTTGATGCGTGCCCGGGGCTTTGAAGCGGTCACGGCCGATGACGGGCGGGCTGCCCTTGTGCAGATGGGCCGGGCCGCACCATTCGACGCGGTGGTCCTGGACATCCGCCTGCCTGGGATGGACGGGCTGGAAACAATGCGGCGGATCAAAGCCGAGTTCGATGTTCCGGTGATCATCCTCACCGGTCATGGCGACGTGGATCACGGCGTGCAAGCCATCCGGGAGGGCGCGTTCGATTTTCTGATCAAGCCGTGCCCCATCGAGGACCTGGTGGAACGGGTCCGCAATGCCTGCGATCTGGGACAGATCCGGCGCAAACCGGTGCTCTGGCCGCGCACAACGGCCGGCGAACTGCTCCTCTACGCATTCATCCGGCTGCATCCGGAGGACGTTCTGTCCAAGGCGGTCGAAATCCTCACTTCCGACCAGGTGAAAATGGCCGCCGAGACTCTTTTCGTTACCGACGGGGAAGATCGGATCAAGGGGCTGATCACCCGCAAGGCGTTGGTGGCGGCCGCCCGGCGCCACCATCCGGATCGGGAAATCACCTGGGAAAAGCTCGCTGTGAACCCCGAATGGCTTCCCCTGGCCCCGGTCGGCCGGCTGATGGAGACCGGCGTGAAGTGGGCCCGTCCGGAACAGTCGCTCAAGGAACTGGCCCGGACCATGATCGAAAAACGTTTCCGCAGCATGCCGGTGGTGGAAGATGAACGCATGATCGGTATCGTACGCCTGCGCGATATCCTGCGCTACCTGCCTTCGGAAAACGGGTCGGAGGGTGAAACATGAATCGGAAATCCGCGCCGGTCCGCCTACCCAGCGATTATCCATTTTATCGCCAGACCTGGAACCGGATCGTGGTCACGCTGCTGGCGGCGGCGTTCGTTCCGCTGCTGGCGGTCGGCGGCGGTCTCTATCTTTTCGCCACCCAAGTGGCCGAAAGAAGCCGGCAGGTTCATGTCATCGCCGTTCTGGTGTTCGTGGGCGCCAGCCTGCTGATCGTGGCCGCCGTGCTGTTGACCACCAACGACCTGGTCTCCCGGCTGGAAGCCAAACGGCGTTCGCTCGGCCTTTTGGACCGCCAGTTGCGGCGCACCAGTTATCTCTCCTCGGCGATGGAGCTTTCGCTGAACTATTTTCAGGAAGTCAAGGAAACCCTTATGAATATCGACAGCGCCGCCATCCTGATCCGGGAAGCACCCCAGGTGCGGGGAACGGATCAGCTGATGCAGGACATCGAGCAGATCCGATCGGAAGTAGAGCGCGGACGGGCTTCGGTGGACCGCCTGGTGCGCTATATTCAGGCCGAGCACCCCTTGATTCGCGATGTGAACCTGCATGAACTTCTGGATCATCTGCTCGAAATTCTGGGGCGTGAGCTCAGGCAGCGCAGCATCCGCGTGGAGCGCGCCTTTACGCCCGACCTGCCCGCCGTTCGCAGCGATCGTTCCAAACTGCGGCACCTGTTTCAGAACATCGTGCTGAACGCCCTGACCGCGATCGAGCGGCAGGGGCTGATCTCCATCGCGACGCGCTTCGAAAGCGGTCGGGTGGAGGTGCGGATTGCCGACAGCGGCTGCGGAATCGCCGAAGCGGACATGCCCCACATCTTCGAGCCGCTGTGGACCACCAAGTCCGAGGGAACCGGCCTGGGTCTTCCGATCTGCCGGGACATACTGGAAAAATTGGGCGGCGCCATCGGCGTCGATTCGCAGCCGGGTCAAGGCACGGTGGTGACCATCACCCTACCCGTTCACTTCAGCCCATCGCCGGCGGCCCGGCCCGGCATACCGCCTGACAACGCTGCGCGCGATTGAAAGCGGTGCGATTGGAAACCGAATGCTGAAAAGGGAACATCTCAAACAGGCGCTGGATGCCATCGCCCGCTGCGCCCCCGAGGTGGGCTACAGCCTGGCCGAACTGTTCGCATCGGGCCAGATCGATGTGCTTCCGGCCCATCAATCCCTTTCTGCGGCGGGTGATTACCTTTTCAGGTTCCAGGACCAACGCGCGACCGTGCGGCGATTCGCCTTCTTCAACCAGGGCACGGTACCGGTCGAACAGCAATTGCTGATCCACTACGGCCGCCTGCTGTACAAGCAGGGCATCGACGAACAAGGAAGGTCGTTTCGCTACCGACAGGCGGCCGAGCAGACCCGGCACGCCGGTTTCGACTTCCTTGTGACCTATGAAGTCGACCTGGCCCTGGCGGCGCTCTCCGCTTGCCCCCGGCGCCCGGAGGCGGACACCCAGCGGACAGCGGATCTGCTGCTGCGGCTCAGGGCGCAGACCGCCCGGTATCGGGAGGGCGTACCGGAAGCCTGCATCGCCGCTCAACCGGTCAACTTCCAGGGGTTCTTGGGAAACCGGCAGCCGGCCCGCTTCATCTCATTCCCGCTCTGCCGCCAGGCGCTGGTCCAGCTGGCGGAACTCAACCTCGAGTTTTTTCAAGTGCGGACGGTGTTCAATGCCGTGATCCGGGGGCGGGCCGAGCATCTGTTCGCCTGCCTGGTGCGCGGATATCTGGCGGGCATGGTGCTGCTGGCCCCGGAACGCCACCGCCTGCGGCGGGCTCTCGAAATACGCTATATCGCCAGCGCCCGCGAGCGACCGCCCGGCCTGCCGCAGCACCCGCTGCGCGGCGTCGGCAGTTTCATGGTGGCCGGCGTCTGGTTTTTCTGGAAGACATGCCGATCCGATTTCAAAGAACTGGTCCTCGATGCCGAGATCGGGGCCATGGGTTTTTACGACGCCATCGGCTTTGAACAGCACCGCCGCTTTTACTACAAGCTGGCAGGGCCGAAAGGGCTTCTGCTGGACAGCCTGGTCCGTATGGCCGAATTCCGCCCCGATCTGGACCTGGCGGTGCTGGCGGAAATCGCGATCCATGTGCGGCAGCAGATCCGTTGCATGGCCACCGCGCCCCAGGATCAGGACAAATCGCGCCTGCGCCTGATCCGACACTGCCTCCTGGCGCACCAGCATGCGCTTCTGGCCACCACGGCCGCCGAGGAGCTGGTTCGCCAGCGCCGAAAGATCCCGCAGGCCGAAGAGCTGCTGCGCATCGGCGTCGAATCGGGCCGGCTGCGGTTCAAGGAAACCGCACGGCCGGCGGCCTCCCGGATGCTGATCCTGCGGGACAGCCTGTATGGCGAACATCTCAAGTCGGTGTTTCACATGGAAAGCCCGCGCCGCCTGGAAGCGTTCAATACGGCGCTGAACCACCCGAGCCTGACCGGGCACTGGACCGAAGTCGCCCCCCGATCGGCGACCCGGGAAGAGCTGGCCTGGGTTCACAGTCCGGACCACATCGCCGCCGTTGCCGCCACCGCCGGCAAAACGATCCGCTCCCTGGACCTGGATACCCAGACCACGGCGCGCTCGTTCGAGATCGCCTGCCTGGCGGCGGGAGGGGTCTTTGCGCTCCTGGATGCGGTCTGGGACAGCGAAAACGCCTGCGGTTTCGCCTGCGTGCGGCCGCCCGGCCACCATGCCGAACCCGAACGCGCCATGGGCTTCTGCCTGTTCAACAATGTCGCCCTGGCGGCCCACTATCTGGAGAAGATCTACGGTCTGGAGAGAATCATGGTCGTGGATATCGACGCCCATCACGGCAATGGCACGCAGAAAGCCTTCTACGCGAGTTCCACGGTGCTGTATGCCTCGCTGCATCAATTTCCCTGCTATCCCGGCAGCGGCCACTTCAACGAGGTGGGGGCCGGCCGCGGCGAAGGATTCACAGTCAACATCCCTTTGCCAAAAGGCTCCGGCGACGCCGACTTCGCTCAGGCTATCTACGGCGTCGTGCGCCCCATTGCGCAGCAGTACGAACCCGAAGCACTGCTGGTATCATGCGGGTTCGATCTCTACCGGAACGACAAGCTGGCCGGCATGCACGGCACACCCGAAGGCTATGCTCTGATGACCTACTTCCTCAAGGAGATGGCCGATCAGCTCTGTGGCGGCCGCATGGTCTACGTTCTCGAGGGCGGATATCATCTGGCGGGCATCGAAAGCTGTGCCTTGCGGACCTTGCAGGAGCTGGCCGGCCCCGGGTCGCTGCGCCCGGAGCAGATCGAGCGTGTTCGCGGCAACCCCTCCAAAAAATTTCCAGCGCTGCGCAAGACCATCGAGATCCAGAAACGGTACTGGAGTCTCGCCTGAAGACACCTCGCCGCTCCATCTGTCCTCACGGGGGTTACAGACCCCGGTCCCAGTATTCCATGATTTTCAAACTATAATGATTCTCGTCAGTTATAGAGGCGGCCGCAACCCCGCCGGCTGGCATGTTAATTGTATCGGGGTAAGCAGAGAAGAATTCATGCGTGGACGCGGCAAACGGATTGCCGCTTTTTACGAGGCCTGAACATGAAACCCAAGACACCCCGAGCGAAAAAGCAGGCGTCCGATCTCGTCCCGGGAGAACGCCGTCTGCACTACAAGCGTCTCTTCCGGCGCTACGTGAGCCTGACCTTGTTCTGCTCGCTGCTGCCGCTCCTGATCGTGGGCTGGGGCATCAACATCCACTACACCCGCCTGGCGCGCAACCGCATGATCAATGACTTTCAAACCGAAGTCGATCATCACCGCACTGTCATCAACATGTTCCTCAAGGAACTCTCCTCGAAAATGCAGTTGATCGCCCATACCCACGATCGTGAGTACTTGACCCGGCCGGAGAACTTGAACGTCGTATTCGGCCTGATGAACCAGCAGGGCTGGTCGATCGCCGACCTGGGCGTGATCGACCAGGAGGGCAGCCATCTCGCCTACATCGGCCCTTACGACCTGATGGACAAGAACTATGCCCGCACCGAGTGGTTCGAGCAGGTCATGGAGCGCGGTATTTTCATCAGCGACATGTTTCTGGGGTTCCGGGCGGTGCCCCACTTCGTGATCGCCGTCACCGCAGAGCACAAAGGCCGGAAGTGGATCCTGCGCGCCACCGTGGATACCGAAGCCTTCCGCAGTCTGGTCGAAAATGTGCGCATCGGCGAGACCGGTGAAGTATATCTGCTCAACACGGAAGGCGTCTTCCAGACCAAACCCCGTTTCTCCGGAGATATCATGCTCAAGGCCAACTTCCAGATGCCGCCGCGGCATGACGAGATCAATGTGCTCACCATGACGCTGGACGGAAACCAGGGCCGCAAAAATCCCAGGCAGGTGATGAGCATGGCCTGGCTGGAAGAGCCCCGCTGGCTGCTGGTGGTCAAGCAGGATTTTTCCGAGGCATTCAACGACGTGAACCATGCCAATTACGCCGTTTTGCTGTTTCTGCACCTCAGCGCGGCATCCATATTGCTGGTCGCGGTCCTCATAGGCCGTCACATGATCAAGGTGATCCAGCGGCGCGATCATGAAGCGGACGAACTCAACCTGCAGCTCAATCAGACCGCCAAACTGGCCTCCATCGGACAGCTCTCGGCCGGCGTGGCGCATGAAATCAACAACCCGCTGGCCATCATCCTCACCGAACGGCAGATCCTGGTGGACGCCATGCAGCACGAGACCCAACTGCCCGCCGACTTCGGGCTTCAATTGCAGGATTCTCTGGATCAGATCGACCTGCAGATCCACCGCTGCAAACGCATCACCACCAATCTGCTGCGTTTTTCCAGGCGCACCCAATCGGCAATCGAGACCGTGCAGCTCAACGATTTTATCTCCGAAATGATCGAGCTGATGGAGCGCGAGGCCAGGGCAGGCGGCATCAAATTCTTTGCCCAGCTGGACCCCCGACTGCCGGCCCTGCTCAGCGATCCCTCCCAGCTGCAGCAGGTTTTCCTGAACATCATCACCAACGCCATCGATGCGCACGAGGGCAAACCGTACGGCAATGTCACCATCCGGACCTCGGCGAACGGCAATGGCAACGGCGCTGAACAGGGCGTATGGGTCTATATCAAGGATACCGGCCAGGGAATACCGCCGCAGCATTTAACGAAGATCTTCGACCCCTTTTTCACCACCAAACCGGTGGGCAAGGGGACCGGCTTGGGGCTTTCCATCTGCTACTCCACCATCAAGCGCCTGGGTGGGGAGATCAAAGTGAGCAGCAGGCTGGGCGAGGGAACCGAGTTCTCGATTTTTCTCCCCATTCAGCCCCCTCCGGCGCTGATGGAGAAAATGGGTGCGGCACCCACCGAAGCATACGAGGAGGCAACCCATGAAAGCAACTAAAATACTGTTGGTGGATGACGAGGAGATCTTCGCCCGCAACATATCACGGTTGCTGACGAACCGCGGTTACGCAGTCAAGGCGGTCAACAGCGGCGACGCCGCCATCCGCGAGCTTGAGAAAGAGAACTTCGACGTCATGGTGCTCGACCTGAAAATGCCCGGCCTGGACGGCATCGCCACCCTGACCGAGCTGCGCAAGCTCGGGTTGGGCATTGAAACCCTCGTGCTGACCGGCCACGGATCGATCGACAGCGCACTGGAAGCGATGAAGCTGGGTGCCAGCGATTACCTGACCAAACCAGTCGATATCCACGAACTCGTCCGGCAGATCGACACGATCTGGGACAACAAGCAGGAGGCCCTCAAAGCCGTCCAATCGAGTTAGTGTCCATCCATAAACGGCATCTTACGGCCCAGCTCTGCGTTCCCGCTCCGGTGAAATAATGGCGCAGCCATTCGCCTTTTGCGACGTAGCGGGGCTACGCCCTGCTAGCGCAGGGACTGCTTCGCCGTCTATCGCAGGGACTGCTTCGCCGTCTATCGCAGGGACTGCTTCGCCGTCGGTTTCACCGTGGCTGCGGCCTTACGGCTTCGCCAAAGGCTACGCCGCACAAGTGATCTGGAGCGTAATCTACCATTTCTGGATGGACACGAGTTAGATTGAACAACTTCCCATTTTTCCCTATCCTGCCGTCCCGGCGGTCGAGGAATGGACGATTCGAGTGTCCGGGCGGAGCGAGGTTGCCATGCAGATGTTCAAGCTGGAGCGCTGGCGCCTGTGGGCCCGGCAGCTGAAAAATGAGAGCTACGCACTGTACTTTGCCTGTAAAGATCCGCGCACGCCCTGGTTCGCGCGTTTGATGGCGGCCGTCGTCATCGGTTATGCGCTCAGTCCGATCGATCTGATACCGGATGCCATTCCCGTGCTGGGCTACCTCGACGACCTGATCCTGATTCCCCTGGGAATCGCCCTGGTCATCCGGCTGGTGCCGCACGAGGTTCTATCCGAGTGCCGCCTGAAGGCCCAGCGCCATCTTACCGATCCGCCGCCGCGCAACCGCATCGCCGCCGCCGCGATCATCTGCGTTTGGCTGGCGCTTCTCGCCGCCGCCGCCGTGTGGACGGCACCGCTGATCCGGGCCTGGTTTCCGGCGTGATCTTGCAATATCCTTGCGGAAAAGTCGGCCGGATGCCGGCCGACGACTCACGCCGCCTTCCGCGCGGTGAGCCGCCGTCTATGCCGCCGGGTATTTTTCATTGAAGCGTTTTTCCGATTCGACCGATCCGATGAGGACCAATTCATCTCCCCGCTCGAGCACGATCGTGGGGTCCGGGTTGACGCGCAACTCGCCCAGCCGCTTGACGGCGACGACACTGCAGCCGGTTTTTTCGCGAACCTGGATGTCCGTTAGAGCCCTGTTCTCGAGTCGCGGGGGCAAGGATACCCGGAAGACATTCAATCCTTCCGAGAGCATCAGCATGCTCTGCGGCTGGAGCAGATTCATGATCGTGGCGGCCACGAGCGAACTGTAAGAGAGCACCAGGTTGGCGCCGGCCCGATGCAGAGTGTTGATGTTGCGGTCCAGGCTGGCGCGGCTGATAATCTGTACATCGGGCCTCAAGCGGCGGCAGTAAATGGCGAGATAGATGTTCAGGTTGTCGTCATGGGTGGTGATGATGACGCAGGGCGCTTCCTGGATGCCGGCCTGTTTCAGAACCTCCAGGTCCCCGGCGCTGCCTTGGACGAACCGGGGATTGCGGGAAGCGATGGCGGCATTTTTTTCCACCACCCGGAAATCGATCCCGCTTGCCTGAAGGCTGTCGGCAACCGCCCGCCCCACGCGTCCGCCCCCAAGCACCACCACCGGTCCCTTTTTCAGCGCATGCGCGTCGGCCGGCCGAATCGAACGGTCGAACCGATCCAGCTGCGCCTCGGTGCCCGCCAGGAGCAGAACCGTGGACTCGCCGATCACCGTTGCGGGGGATGGAATACGGAATTTTCCGTGCTCCCAGACTCCTACCACGGTGACGCCGCTGACTTGCCGCAGTCGGCTCTCGGCCAGGCTCTTGCCCTGCAGCCATGTACGCATGGCCGGTGCTTCCGCGATCAGCAGCCGATCGAAGCGGCCCACCACGTTGGCCTTCATGCTGACACCGAGCACGCGGCGCGAGAGGGCCTGGCCCAGCATCCTGGTGAATTGGAAGACGCGCGTGCTTCCGGCCAGCTGCAGAATATCGAGAGAATCCTCCACATCGGCATTGGTCACAGTAGTCACCCGGTCGTTTGTCTCCCGGATGGTGGAGATGATGTTGGTGCTGACCATGTCGTCGTTCATGACCACCACCAGGGCGGCCTGGTCGATGCGCAGCAAGTCGTAGGTCTGGGGGGCGTCCAGCTCCCCGAGCACGACCCGGTAACCCTGGTCGTGCAGATCCAGCGCCTCCTGGAGTTCGGGCGTCACGATGACATAGTCGATGCCGTATGGGCCCAGTTTTTCGATCAGGTTCACCGCGACCGTGTCGAAATGGGTGAAAATCACGTGGCCGCGCATCTTTTCGGAAACCGAACGCGGTGCGCGGGCCTTGTTTTGTTCTTCCAGCCAGGGCGCATAAAAAAACTGAATGAAGGTGAAGGGCAGCATCACAAGTAAGAACACGATACCGCTGAGCAGCACCACCACCGAAAAAAGCCGGCCCGCATCGCTGGTGAAGGTGATGTCGCCGAAGCCCAGGGTGGACATGGTGGTCAGGGTCCAGTAAAAGCCGGTGATCCAGGAGTACTGCCGGCCTTCATAAAGCATAAGCAGATGAAAGAGAACACTGTAGAGTATAAAGAAGGCGATCAGCACGAAGGAAAACTTGATCAGCAACTGCATGTTGCTTCGCTGGCGGCCGCTTCTGAGAAGAAGGGCAAGCTGGGTGGCCATGCTCTTCATATTCTCCCCCCTCTGGGCGCGACAATTAGGATTGATTGACGACCGTGCTTTGAACCCCGCAACCGCCGCGAGGCTGCGGCTAGTGCACGAGGCCGCAGGTCCGCAGTAACATGAAAAAGGCCGCCGCCGTCAGGGCCGCCATCGGGATGGTGAGAATCCAGGCCGTGATCATGTGCCCGGCAATCCCCCAGCGTACCGCCGAAAGGCGTTTGGAACTGCCCACGCCCAGAACCGAGGTGGAGATCGTGTGGGTGGTGCTGATCGGTGCGCCGAAGATAGAAGCGCCGGAAATGACCGCCGCGGCGGATGTCTCGGCCGAGAAACCATGGATCGGCTCGAGCTTGAAGATCTTGTGCCCCATGGTTTTGACGATTTTCCAGCCGCCCATCGCGGTTCCCAGGGCCATGGCCAGGGCGCAGAGAATCTTGACCCAGAAGGGCACGCTCATGTCGGGAATGTGATGCCCGACAAAAAGGGCCAGTGTAATGATGCCCATTGTTTTCTGGGCATCGTTCATGCCGTGGCTGGTGGCCATGAAGGCGGATGAAACGATCTGCAGCTTGCGGAAGGCAGTGTTGAGCCGTTTGGGATGCGCGCGGGCCAGGGTCCAGGAAAGCCCGAGCATGAGCAGGTATCCGGCCAGAAAGCCGGCCAGGGGCGAGACGATCAGCGGAATCAGGATTTTTTTAAAGATGGAGACGAAATTAAGTGCCGACGTCCCCCCGTACATCAACCCGGCGCCCATCAGGCCGCCGATCAGAGCGTGCGAAGAAGAGGATGGCAGCCCCAGGTACCAGGTCAGCAGATTCCACAGAATGGCGCCCATCAGGGCCGCCAGCGTCAGGGCCTGGCATCCCTTGACCATATCGGCATTGACAATCCCGCTGCCGATGGTATGGGCCACTTTGATGCCGATGAAGGCCCCAGCCAGGTTCAGCACCGCCGCCATCAACACGGCCACTTTGGGCGAGAGCACTTTGGTCGAGACCACCGTGGCGATGGCGTTGGCCGAATCGTGGGCGCCGTTGGTGAAGTCGAATACCAGCGCCGTCAGGACGATCACCAGGAGAAGGATCTGAGATTCAGGCATTTTTGAGCATGATCCCTTCGATGGCCTTGGTCAGTCCCCAGGCGCGGATGATCGCTTTGTCGATGCGGTCGTAGACGTGGGTCCACTTCATGATTTCCAGCATGGCGGAATTGTCCGGATCCGGGTTGTCGTACAATTCGGCCAGGCCGCTCAACAGCAGCATCTCGCATTCGTTCTTCAGATTCTTGACCTGCTTCATGTTCTGTTCGGCATCCTGTTTTCCCCCCAGCTTGGCCAGCATCGCACCGATTTCAGTCACCATGGCCTTCAAATTGGAAATCATGCGTTTGGCCGGAAAGCGGATGTGGGCGAATTCATAGACCCCCAGTCGCGAGGTGATCGACTGGATATGGTTGAGGATCATTTCCTGGCCCCAGTTGATCTCGTGGATGTCCTCGCGGTCGATAGGGGTGATGAAGGTGGCCGAAAGCTCGTGCGAAATGGAGCGGTTCAGCGCATCGCCTTCCGATTCGAGGCGGTTGACGATGTGGCAGCTGTCTTCGCATTCCGCGGTGCCGTGCACGATGGCGCTCAGCGTGGTGGCCGCTTCGACGATGATGCGGTTCTGTTCGCGGAAGGCATCGAAGAATTTCGGAGATTTCGGAAACAGGCTGAAGGACATGCGGGCCTCTCCCTTGAGAATTTGGGTCGCGTCGATTTTCGGCCTCCGCGAGATGGCGCGGCAGTTACAGCCTTATTCGGACGATTCATCCAGCGGGCTGTTTTTACCACACAAGGGAAAAAAGACAAGGGTGTAATTATTATAAAATAATTAATTATATCAATTTATTATTGACGTTGTGCACCAGAGGGGCGGCTGGGGCCGAATCGACCGGCCGAGAGCCTGACGATTCGCAGATGCGGCTGACGCACACTTGCCCGCGCTGCATTCGATTGGCAGCCGCCGATGGTTTGAGATGAAAACAAGGGTTCGTCAGGGCGACTGTTTCGCGAACTGCGTTGCCGCGCGCTAGACCGCGGTGATCTGGCTGTCTCCCCCGGAAGCGGAGGTGCTTGAGCGGATCTGGGTCAGAAAACGATCCCTGGTTCCGGTTTTCGGAATACAGGCCGCTGCCCCGGCTGCCATGATGTTGCGGCCCGATTCCGCTTCCCCGGACATGGACAGGCCGATGACTTCGATTCCCGGAAACGCTTCATGAATCATGCGGGTGGACTCAACCCCATCCAGGATCGGCATTTCGATGTCCATGAGAATGACATCGGGCCGGACTTTTCCCGCCAGCTCCAGGGCCTCGATTCCGTTTTCGGCTTCGCCCACGATTTCCATATCCGGTTCGCCGCCGAGCATCTTGCCCAATCCCTGACGCATCGCGGCGTGATCGTCCGCGATCAGGATACGGATTTTACGTTCATGCCGATTCGGGACCGGCTTTGACCCGTCGGCCCCGGGCGCGGAAGCGGGTGTCTTTTCATGCATCGCGGCGCAGGGGACGGTCAACGTGAACTGGGTGCCTTTACCGGGCGCGCTGTCCGCTTCGATGCGGCCTCCGAAAAGGGGAATCCGCTCCATGATGCTGAACAAACCAAAACCGTCGTAACTTTGATCCGAAGGTTTCAACCCCCGGATATCGAACCCCTTGCCGGGATCCCTCACAATCACCTGGGCTTGATGATCGTCGCTCTGTCTCAAAACCACGGTGGCCGTATGAACATCCGCGTGCTTGAGGCTGTTGAACAGCAGTTCGCGGGTCGCCTCGAACAGAAAGAGCTTTATATCTTCGGCGATATGGGGGAAATCCTTCTCGATGATCAGGTTTACCTTGAAGTTGTGCTTTTCTTTCATCCACCGCACCAGCCAGGAAAGCCCGGTGGAAAGCCCCGAGTCGAATAGGATCGGCGGACTCAACTGGACAGTCAAAGAGCGGGAAATCTCGATGGCTTCGATTAAAAGTCGATCCAGGTCGTCCAGCGCTTCCGCATTGCCGCCGCTTGAAAGTCCCTGGGCCTGAAGTTTTGCCGCAGCCAGGATCTGCTGAAGATGGTCATGCAGGATCTTTGAAACGTTCCTGCGCACCCTTTGTTCTACCGTTGTAAGATCGCCGGCCAGCGCCCTGAGCTTGCTGGCCCGCCAGTCCAACTCCTGATTCGCGTTTTCGAGCGCCCGGGTCCTTTCCAGGACCGTTTGCTCCAGCCGCCTGTTGGCCGAACTGAGCGCTTCCTGGTTTTCGAGCAGCTTCTGGCTGATGTTTTTCTCCGCCGTGACGTCTCTTTGGACGCATACGAAACAACTCCCTTCGTCCAGGTCGAGGCGGGAAATTCGACTATACGTGTAAAATACGGCGCCGTCTTTTCTTTTGTTGCGGATCTCTCCTTTCCACGATCCGACGGACAGCAATTGATCGATCACGCTCGCGACGTAGTCTGAATTTTTTTCGGCCGGGTAGTCATTCAGAAGCGTGACATGCCTGCCGATGAGTTCTCCCGGGGCGTAACCGAACATCGCATCTTCCGCTGGGTTGGTATAGAGGATCAGGGCGTTCCGGTCGGTTACGGAAACGCCCTCGTCCATCGATTCCAGAATGCGGGCGTGAAGGCGTAATTTATCCTCGGCCTGCTTATACCGGGTGGTTTCGCGCAGCGCGAAGATGAACCCCAGCGATTCTCCCTTTGCGGTGACGGGTGAGAGACTCCAGTCCCAGTAAGTGATCCCGCGTTCCGGCTGGTCCTGAAATTCGAAGGGCTTGTCCCTGTAATATACCGTTTGCCCGGTTTCACGCACGTGCCTGAAGATGGCTTCGTTTTCCTGATGCGGGAAGATCTCGAAATGATTCTTTCCGATCAATGCTTCCGGCGGCTTGCCGCTGGCTTTAGCGTAGGCGGGGTTCACCACCAGAAAGTTGAAATCGCGGTCGAGAAAAGCGAGCATGACATCCGTACAGGTCATGATGCCGTGGAGCACGTTGCGTTCCCGGGTCAGGCTCTCCTCGCGCGTGCGCACTTCGGCGGCCAGAGCCTTGAATGCGGCGGCCAGCTCCTGAAATTCGGTTACGGTAAAGGTTTGCGGGTCGGGGACATCGTTCCCCCTGCTGATCGAATCGGCGAACGCACGCAGCTTTGTGACCGATCGTGAAATGTCCCGCGACAGCAGCAGCGGCAGAATAAACACGGCGATCAGGAACATCCCGAAAAGCACGGACCGCCTGAGCACCGCTGCATACAACGGGCCGCTGATCGCCTCCTTGTCCCAGGAGGCGCGGATCACCCAGCCGAAGGACAGGGGAACGGTGACCGGCCACTTGCCGTCATCTTCGAAGGCCGCCGTCGCGCCCGCTTCATTTTCGTTCGGAGACCGGTAGGCCGGTACGTCCTTGCCGTCGAAAAGCGCCATCGAGACGCCTGCCGGCCGATGAAGAAAAAGCAGACTTTCGAGCTGGGCTTTTTCAATGACGGCGATCATGATGCCCTGCAGCATACCGTCGCCTTCGTTGCGGATTCCCTCGGCAAGGGTAAAAACGGTCTGACCGGTGGCCTCGCACGCGTACAGGTCGGTGACCGACCAGGTTTCACCGTCGCGTATCTCCCGATAATATGAGCGACTGGAAATATCCCTGCCGATCAACCCGGGCATATCCGAAGCCCGCACGATGCCGGCCGGATCGGCCCATGCGAACGTGCGGATCCCGATGAGTGCGGGCATGTTGTTCGCAAACCAGCGGTTGATTTCTTCGGCGTCGAGGGAGGAGGGAATGGCCAGCATATTTCCCATGACCGCCTCATGCCTGAATACGCCTGCAACGAACTCCTCGAAAAGCTTGCCGGCCAGATTGGCGACTTCATTGGTGTTTAAAACCGCCTGGTTGTAGCGGATGCGGAAAGACTGGTAGCTGAGATACGCATGGAGGGCGATGACCGGCAGGAGGATCGAGACAATCAGAATGGTGATGCGCAACCTTAAACTTATCTTCAGGCCCCAGCGTTTCAGCATGGCGATCAATTCGCACAAAACAAGACGAGAAAACATAACTAATACATTCGGCAAGAGGATTCAATACAGTAAAACCCCCATCGCATGAGCCTGGAGAAATGAATCGATCATCCATCCGATGATGTCCGCTCAGCCCAGCCAGCAGCCGGTTCATCATGCATCTATCTCAGGATATGAGTCGTCGACCGGATATGGATCATGATGTAAAGGAGAATGGAATCGGCACGGCCGTTTCTTATGGGGCATACCTGCAAGATGGGCTTGGCGGGGTTTGATTTGAACGCATCCATCCGGATTGCGAATCAAGAAGCAGGGTACGATGAACAGCGGTGCAGCGCGCTTATGGCGGACAGGGTGGATGCCCCATGAGAGAGGCCATCCCCAAGCCGCTTCATTCCTGGCTCGAAAATGCCGTAGGTTCATTCTTCTCCTTGAAAATGAGCATGTAATTTGCGTCTTTCCGACCATAATGGTTCAAAAATCAATAGTATGATCAGGGCTGGTGAATAAAGGTATTTGCCCATTCAGGTATAATGACAATATGATAAAAAATGAGGTGCGGACCCCGGGATGGATCATGGACGACGCCATGCCGAAGGTCTTGAGCCCAGCCGGCGTTCGAAAGAAGAAAAGCCGTTACTTAACAGGCTGTTGAAAAAACGAGCATCGAGCCGTCAGGCAAGGCGCGCGGCTTTCAAAAAGCGCAGCATGCACGCAGTATGTGAG
>JAEYRZ010000198.1 GCA_023435265.1 Pseudomonadota bacterium | reverse complement strand
CCTGGGCGCTGCAGGCGCCCCCGCGCGATTCCGGGCCGTAAGACTGCACGAATGTGCTTTCCAGTCCGTCGCCGAGCGCAGCCGCCTGCCCGACGATGCGGCCGGCGAGAACGACGCCCTGACCGCCGAATCCCGTGATGATGATTTGTCTCAGCATCTCGCCTTCCTTTGGATGCATTCCATCGGCATTCCCGCCCGCCTCAGGCCGGCGGCCGGCAGGTGCGGTCGTAATTTTCGATGCAGGTGGCGCGCCGGGTATCGACGAATTCGCCCAGCAGCACCCCTTGTTTGAAGTCGATGTCGAGCTGCGCCGGATCGGGCATGCCGCCGCCGCTGTTCCGGATGACGGTGCGTTCCTGATAGAGCTTGAGGGTCTCCATCGGTTTGAGCCGGTTGCGGCGGCCGTAGTTCACCGGACAGGGCGCCAGCACCTCGATGAAGGCGAACCCGTTTTTCAGGATCGCCTTGCGGATCGATTCCGTCAGCTCGCGCAGGTGCAGCATGGTCCAGCGCGCCACGTAGGTGGCGCCGGCGGCCCAGGCCAGAAGCGGCAGGTTGAAAGGGGTTTCGGGATTGCCCGCCGGTGTGGTGGTGGTTCTGGCCAGAAAAGGCGTGGTGGCCGCCACCTGTCCGCCTGTCATGCCGTAGTTGAGATTGTTGACGCAGATCACGGTCAGGTCGATGTTGCGCCGGGCCGCATGGATGAAATGGTTGCCGCCGATGGCGAACAGATCTCCGTCCCCGCTGAACACCAGCACGTTCAGCTGCGGATTGCCGAGCTTGAGGCCCGTGGCAAAGGGAATCGCCCGGCCGTGCGTGGTATGAAACGAGTCCAGGTTGACATAGCCGGCGGCCCGGCCCGAGCAGCCGATGCCCGAAACCATGGCCGTTTTCTGAAGGTCGATGCCGCTGGCCTTCATGGCGCTCAGCGTGGCGCCGAAAACCGTGCCGATCCCGCATCCCGGGCACCAGATATGGGGGATGCGGTCGCTGCGGATCAAATCCTCCAGCGGATGCTCCGCTGAAGCTGCCTGCGGTGAAACGCCGACGTCGGCGGCCATCAGCACGCCTCCTTGATTTTGGCCAGCACCACCTCCGGGTGGATCAGGGTGCCCCCGGCGTGGCCCACCAGATGACAGCGCGCCCGCCCGGCGGCGCAGCGTTCGACCTCCTGGTGGATCTGGCCCAGGTTCAGTTCCACTGTGATAAAGGCCTTGATCCGGCCGGCAAGCTCCCGGACCTGTGTTTCGGCAAAAGGCCAGATCGTGATCAGGCGCAGCAGGCCCACTTTGAGACCCGAAGAGCGGGCCTGCTCCATGGCCGCAAGGCTGGTGCGCGCCGAGATGCCATATGAAACCAGAACGATCTCGGCATCTTCCAAATGGTGTGCCTCGGTCATGACGATCTTCTCCCGGTTGCCCGTGATTTTGCGGGTGAGCCGGGCCATCATTTGCGCCTGCGTTTCCACGGACATCACCGGATAACCGCGCTCATCGTGCGTGAGTCCGGTGACGTGCAGGTTGTATCCTTCGCCCGCAGCCGGCATGGGGGCGACCCCGTTTTTATCCGGCTTGTAGAGTTTGAAGCGCGCCTTGGGCCCCCGGGGTCTGGGGCGCGATACCGTTTTGAGGGTGTGCGCCGGTGGAATGATCACTTTTTCGCTCATATGTCCGATGATCTCGTCGGTCATGATGAGCACCGGCGTGCGGAAACGTTCGCTCAGGTTGAACGCGGTGATGGTCTGATAGAAGATCTCCTGGGCCGATGCGGGCGAAAGGGCGATGATCTCGTAATGGCCGTGGGAGCCCCAGCGCGCCTGCATCATGTCGGCTTGCGCCGCCATGGTGGGCAGGCCGGTGGAAGGGCCGCCCCGCTGGACATTGACCACCACGCAGGGTGTTTCGGTGCAGACACCCAGGCCCAGGTTTTCCATCATCAGGCTGAAACCGGGTCCCGAGGTGGCGGTCATGCTTTTCCGGCCCGCCCAGGCTGCACCGAGTACTGCCGCCATGGCCCCGATTTCGTCCTCCATCTGGATGAAGGTCCCGCCGACATCGGTCAGGCGTGCGGCCATGTGTTCGGCGATCTCCGTGGCCGGCGTAATGGGATACCCCCCGAAAAAACGACACCCTGCCGCCAGGGCGCCTTCGGCACAGGCGACGTCGCCGGTCAAGAAATGTTCCCCGGACCACACTGCTGGTTCCATCGTTCGTTCCCGTTTGCCGCTGCGGTGGTTTCTGCAGCTATAATGAAGGTTTATGTCACGCTTCCGGTGGTGCGGCCACCGAAAAGATGGCGAACTCCGGGCAAATGATTTCGCAATAGTGACAATTGACGCACCCTCCGGGCGAAAGGACTTCGGGCGGGTGATATCCTTTTTTATTGAACCGCGGGGAGAAGGAGAGGATGCGCCGCGGGCAGAATTCGATGCAGTAGCCGCACCCCTTGCAGCGCTCGGCAACGATGTGAACCATGCCCTTGCTGGGCTGAACCGTTTCGGCGTCCAGCGGGATCCGCCAGAATTCCATGGTTTCGCTCCCCTTATCGATTGCCGCAATGTCGGGCGGGTGCCGGCCAGGCGGTATTGAAATGGCGGAATTTGGATAACGCAATTCCAAAAAGGCGGCAAGCTCTTTCTGCCGTCATGTGATTTTGATTTGAGAGACCCCTTACAATTTTAAGAGAGTATCTCGAATCAACGCCGAGCGGTTATGAACAAGAATATGGATGGGAGTGGATAGGAGAGTACGTTGGGCCGGGATGCGATCGCTGAGCAGTGAGCTGAAAGGTGAAAGCGGAAAGGTGAGAGCAAGGATCGGATCGATTTATAAAAAAGACAGCATACCTTCCCGTTTCAGCTTTCATCTTTCAACTTTCAGCTCTTAAGGCAAAAAGTCTCAGAACCTACGGCGCCGTAAAAAGTTCAAGATCAAGGCGCCGCGAATCCCGCGTCCCGAGGCGTACTTACAGTACGCCGCAGGGACAGCGGGATGAAGCGCAACGCAGATATTGGACTTTTTACGGTGCCGTCAGCCTTGTCCTTCGAAAGCACGCCGGGCTTCCGCTTCCAGCAGGTGTTCCTGACCCGCGTAGCGCGGCGAGAAGTGGAAGATGGTCATTTGCTTGACCTGCGCCCGGCGTGCGAGCGCACCCGCCTGGCGTGCGGTCAGGTGGGATTTGCGGGCGGCGACATCCTTTTCGCCCTCCAGAAAGGCTGCCTCGATGAAGAGCTGGTCGGCGCCGGCGACCAGTTCGACGATGCGGTGCTCATTTTCAGGTGTCCAGGCGGCGTCGGCGATGTAGCCCACTTTCTGTCCCGGCGTAATGCGCGTGATCCGTGCGGCCAGGTCCCCCAGGCGGAACCTGCGCGCGGCGGGGTTCGATTTCGTCGCCGGGATTTCGAACGCCTGCCGTGGATCGGCTTTCTCGAACAACAAGCGCTTGAACTCGGCGATCCAGGGGCCGACCGCCAGTTGAAGCGCCGCAAGCTGCGGCTTGAGGATGTTGACGTGGAATTGCTCTTCGATGCTGAAGCCCAGGCAGGGAATCTGATGATCCAGGACGGCGGCGCTCACCTTGAAGGCCGATTCGCGATGAATGACCGCGTCTTTCAGGGTCCGGGTGCGGCGGGGGGAGGGAGTGAACCCGTCGCGGCAATGAAAGCGCCGCGTCACGGCCCGCCCGCCGCGGATTTCGGTCACCGAAAGCCGCAGGAATTCGTCGTAATTTTGAACCAGGTTCCAGGTGTAGCCCTTCAATTTGCCGGCGACATTGGCCAGGATGCCCGGCGGGCCGAAAAGGTGCAGATCTTTGGAGCGTCCCAGGAACGTCCGCAGGAGCTGGTCGAAACCGATGAAGTGGTCCATGTGGGTGTGGGTTACGAAAATATGGCTGACTTTGAGCAGGTCGCCCGAGGAGAGCGCGGCGAGGTCGCCCAGGTCGAACAGCAGGGAGCGCCGGGCAAATGTGAATGGTACCAGCAGCCCGGGATCGTCGAAGGGACCGTTGATCAACCGGGGGTGGAAGGTTGGGCGCATCAGACGCGTTCGGTCATGACTTTCGAAACCTGCGTGTTGATGCAAAGATAGATATCGCTGTCCGAACCGAAGATGTCGACGACCGACTTGTGGTCGATCAATTTTTCGAGCACGAAGGCCGTTACGTAAAGACTGACCACATTGGGATTCTGTACGATGTGGCGGTATGGCGCCATGAGATAGTCGATCTCGAAGTCATCAGCCCGGCCGAGCGTCTCCAGGCATTTGGCGATCTGCTCCTGCAGGCTGTTCTTATCGGTGGTTTCCACCAGCTTGTTTTCCACCAGTTTCATCGCGATCGCATTGGCCAGGACATCCACATGATCGCGGGTGGCGGTGATGGTGCGCCGGCGGGCGTGTTCCTTTTGGGATTCGATTTTGGAGAGCAGACTCGCCTCGCGGCTGCTGGGTCGGAATACCTTGCTCATGTATCTCTTATCTCCCCTTGCTGGTCACGA
>JAEYRZ010000167.1 GCA_023435265.1 Pseudomonadota bacterium | reverse complement strand
CCCGGAAGGGCAGGTTCGTGCATTGAAGCGGGCCTATGAGGAAGCCGGCGTCGACCCGCTTTCGGTCGATATGGTGGAGGCCCACGGTACAGGCACCCGGGTCGGCGATCAGGTTGAATTTCAAGCGCTCCGGGAGGTTTTCGGCGTTGAGAACTCCGAACGGCGAAGGTGTGCGCTGGGTTCGGTCAAATCGAACATCGGCCACACAAAGGCGACCGCAGGGTCGGCCGGAATCATAAAAACCGCCCTGTCGCTCTTTCACAAAGTCTTGCCTCCGACCCTGAAGGCAGAACCAGTGGATCCAAAACTGAATATCGAACGCAGTCCGTTTTACCTGAACCATCGGCTGCGCCCCTGGATTGCCCGTCCCGGCCGCCCCCGCCGTGCCGGCGTGAGTGCTTTCGGATTCGGCGGGAGTAATTTTCACGCGGTGCTGGAAGAATACGGAACCCCGGGTGCCCTGCCCTCCTGGGACGGCTCGGTCGAGATCCTCTGTTTTTCGGCGAACGATGCACGGGAGTTGGCCGCCGGAATCGACCGGTTGCGCGCGCGCGCGGCGGCATCGCGCGGAGCGGGTCGAATCTCCCGCCTGGCGGCCGAAAGCCGTAAAGCGTTCGACCGAACGCATAGCTTTCGCATGGCGGTGGTGCTGGATCAACCCGAACGTGGCGATCAATTGGAACAGCGCCTCGAGGCCGCCCGCGCCTGCGTGACCGGCGGGCAGCCTGCGGCCGAATACGCTGATTACATCGCTTTCGGACATGGATCCCCTTCCGGTTCGCTCGCCTTCCTCTTTCCGGGGCAAGGCAGTCAATATGCGGACATGGGACGTGACCTGGTGTGTGCTTTCCCGGATAGCCTGTCGGTCCTTCAGGATGCGCTTTCCCATTGCGGAATCGAAGACCTGGATGAGATCATCTATCCATGCGCGGATCAGAAAAGCGCTGAAACCGGGCTGCGGCTGCGCCGGACCGATATCGCCCAACCGGCGATCGGCGCCGTTTCCATGGCCATGCTCAAGACACTGCAGCATTTCGATGTGCTGCCGGACGCCGCCTGCGGTCACAGTTATGGCGAGTTGGCCGCGCTGTGCGCGGCCGGATGGCTTAACCAGGAAACATTGTGGATGCTTTCCGCGGCCCGAGGGCGCGCCATGGCCGCTGCCGGCGCCGCTTCCGACGATCCCGGCACGATGTCGGCTGTAGAAGCGCCCCTGGACGAGTTGGCGACACTGATCCGCGATGTAAAGTCCAGCCCGCTCGTGCTGGCCAATCGCAACAGTCCCCGCCAGGGTGTCCTGTCCGGTTCGAAGGCGGCGGTCAGTGAAGCCGAAGCACTTTGCTCCGCGCGAGGTTGGAAAGTGGTTCGACTACCCGTCGCAGCCGCCTTTCACAGTCCACTGGTCGCCGATGCGCAGCATGCGTTTGAACGGACTCTTCTCAAAAGCGACCTGTCCGCCGGCCCCGTCCCGGTGATGAGCAACACCTCCGGCGATTTTTATCCATCGAACCCAACCGAAGCGGCCCGCATTCTCGGTGCACAGCTCGCCAGACCAGTCGAATTCAAGACAAATATCGAATCCCTTTATGCATTCGGCGCGCGCACCTTCATAGAAGTCGGCCCCCGGAATATCCTGACCCGCCTGGTCGCCGAAACTTTGACGGACCGCCCGCACTGCGCGGTCGCCCTGGATCGATCGTGCGGTCGGCGTAGCGGCATCGTCGATCTGGCTTGCCTTCTGGCAAGACTTACGGCGGACGGTCGGGCGGTGGCAATCGAGCGCTGGGAATCGACACCGGCGCCTGAGCGAAAAAACCACATGGCAATCACGATCTCAGGCGCCAACTACCGTTCACCGAAAGCCGCCGGTGACAAAGCCGCCGATTACAAAAAGGCCTTCCCCGGGACGGATCGCCGTGATCGCGGACCGATTGCAGCCCCCAGGACCGATGACCCGGCGCTGACTGCCCATCGGCGCACATCGGCACAGGAGGTCCGAGCCCAATCGAGATCAGAAGAGGAACCCCCGAGAGAGATGAAAGACCCGGTCCAAGCGTATGACAAACAAAGCCTCCAGGGCGCACTGGCGGCGCTGCAGCAAGGCATGGCAGCGTTGCAGAATCTGCAGTCCCAAACCGCCCGGGCGCACCAGAAATTTCTCGAAACCCAGGCCGAGGCGAGCCGGACTTTGCGCCAGATGATGCAAAGTACGCAACACTGGACCGGATTTGTGAGCGAATCGACACCGACCGGCATCGGGCCGGCCCTGCCCCAAGAGCGCGTGACACCGCCGGCCCCTGTAAAATTTCAGCAAGCCGCAGTCGTGGCGCCGCCGCAGCCGGAACCGGACGTTGCCCCTGCCGGAGCCGAAGCCGCGCCGACCAGGACACCTGTTCGGAATGAGGCTGTGTCCAGGACGCTGATCGATATCGTCAGCCGCCTGACCGGCTATCCGGCCGAGATGCTGGGCCTGACCATGGACATCGAGGCGGACCTGGGGATCGATTCGATCAAGCGGGTCGAGATCCTCTCGGCCCTCGAGGAGCAGATGCCCGATCTTCCCAAAGTCACTCCGGAGATGATGGGCACCCTAAAGACCCTGGGTCAGATCTGCGACTATCTGACCCCGGAAACGGTTCCGGCCGCAACCGCTCCGGCAGCGCCCGGAATCGACGCCGCCCCGGCCGCGGCCTCACAACCGAGCTCCGGCGTGCGGGACGCCCTGATCGATATCGTCAGCCGCCTGACCGGCTATCCGGCCGAGATGCTGGGCCTGACCATGGACATCGAGGCGGACCTGGGGATCGATTCGATCAAGCGGGTCGAGATCCTCTCGGTCCTCGAGGAGCAGATGCCCGATCTTCCCAAAGTCACTCCGGAGATGATGGGCACCCTCAAGACCCTGGGTCAGATCTGCGACTATCTGACCCGCGGCCCTGCCGATGCCGCACCTTCCGTCCCGAATAAAACCCCGGAGGTCATCGTCTCTGCCCCTGCCGCAAGACATACCATCGAGGTGGTCCCTGCTCCTGCGGGTTCGAAAGACCTTCTGAAATTTCAAGATGATCACTATCTGGGCGTGGTCTGCGAGGATTTCGACAGGACCTCGCTCCTGATCGAAGCACTGGCGCGCCGTGATGCCCCGGCCCGGGCATTGATCGATCCCGCCGAATTGGGGCGCGATCCCGGTTTGCGCGGGTTGATCCTGGCGGCTCCGCTTTCGCCTTACAAAGCTTTCGAATGGGCGCGCGCTGCCGCGCCCTTGCTGAATGCCGCATCCCAATCCGCCGACGTAATATTCGCCACCGTTACCTTCCTGGACGGCGCCTTCGGATTCGGCCCCAACGATTTGACTGATCCCTCCCAGGGCGCTCTGGCCGGACTGGCCAAGACCGCTGCGCTGGAATGGCCTCGGGTCCGGTGCCGGGCTGTCGATGTAGAGCCGAAATGGGATGCCGCAGCTTCGATAGACACCCTTGCCGGAGAACTCCTGAGCGCCGGAACCCGCATTCCGCTGGAAATCGGATTGAGTGCCGAACGACGGGTAACCTTGGCGCTGACCCCCGAGCCCGCTTCCAGCGCCTCGGATTCGATCCGTCTGGATGACAGCGACGTCGTCGTGGTGACCGGTGGTGCCCGCGGCGTTACTGCCGCGGCCTGCATCGCGCTGGCTTCCGCAACCCGCTGCCGCCTGGCCCTGATCGGACGGTCGCCCGAGCCGAGCGAAGAACCGCACTGGCTGGCGGCGCTGTCCGATGAAGGCGCCATCAAGAAAGCCCTGCTCGAACGACAGTTGGGAGCGAATGCGACCCCCAAGGCGTTGTCCGCGGCGTATCATTCCGCAATGGCCAATCGACAAATCCTCCGCACCTTGGCGCAAGTGAAGCATCGCGCCGCAATGGTCCGCTACTTCAGCGCGGATGTAAGCGATGCCGATGCAGTCCGGACCGTATTCAAGCGCATCCGGGCCGAACTGGGCCCTATTCGGGCGTTGATTCACGGCGCGGGCGTTCTCGAGGATCGGTTGATCGCAGATAAGCTTCCGGAGCAATTCGCGCGCGTGTACGACACCAAGGTCATCGGCTTGGAAAATCTCCTGAACGCCGCCTCGGAGGACGAACTGCGCTATCTGCTGATCTTCTCGTCTGTCAGCGCCCGTATGGGGAACATCGGCCAGGCCGATTACGCGATGGCCAACGAGGCGCTCAACAAAACGGCTCGTAGTGTCGCCCTCAAACGCCCGGGATGCAAGGTGGCCGCATTGAACTGGGGGCCCTGGGACGGGGGCATGGTGACCCCGGCGCTGAAGCGGAGCTTTGAAAAGCAGGGCGTCGCTTTGATTTCCATGGAACAAGGTACTGCAGCCCTGCTGGCCGAAATGAATCAGGCCCCGGACGGTCCTGTCGAGGTGGTTATCGGCGGCCCCCTGCCCGTCGCATCGTTTCCGGACCAGGCCGGGAACCGGCCTTCTGCGGCCGATGCGACGTCGTCGCGGCTGGCCCAGACCGCGCGACGCGAAATCGACGTGGAGCGCTATCCTGTCCTCAAGTCGCACTGTCTTGACGGCCGACCCGTCGTTCCCCTGGCATTGATCACCGAGTGGCTCGCCCACGGGGCCTTGCACGCCAACCCGGGCATGGCCCTGCACGGGATTGACAATCTGCGCCTGCTCAAGGGGATCACGCTCGAGGAGGGACGCAAAACCATCCGCCTGATGGCCGGCAAGCCGTTGCGCAAAGGAACGCTTTTCGAGGTCGATGTCGAAATCCGCGACGGGGTCAAAGATGGCCTGGAGGTCATCCACAGCCAGGCCAAAGCCATCCTGGCCGATCGCTTGCCTCCGGCACCGCGGTTCGAGGAGAACGGCCACTTCAAGGGGAAAAGCCCCGCCCGTTCCATGGAGGAAATATACGAACGGCTGCTTTTCCACGGGCATCACCTGCGCGGCATTCGCAGGATCATCGCCATTTCGAAAAAAGGTTTATCCGCCGAAGTCGAATCCGCACCCGCCCCGGAGCGCTGGATGGTCGAGCCGATGCGCAGCCGGTGGATCGCAGACCCGCTCGTATTGGACTGCGCTTTCCAGATGGCGATCATCTGGTGCCGTGAAGAAAAAGGGATGCCTTCGCTGCCCAGTTTTGCAGCCGCCTACCGGCAGTACCGGGATCGGTTTCCGGAGCAAGGTGTCATTTCCATTCTGGAGATCGAAAGCACGACCGATCGTAAGATGGTCGGCAATTATTTATTCCTGGACGCGCACAAACAGGTGGTTGCGGAACTGAAGGGCTTCGAGGCCATAATGGATCCCGCCTTGAACAAGGCCTTCCGGTCCTAAGTAGTGTCCATCCATAAACGGCATCTTACGTCCCAGCTCTGCGTTCTCGCTCCGGTGAAATCCTCGGCGTAGCTGGGCTACGCCTGCGGTTTACCGTCGCTGCGGCCTTGATCTGGACCGTAATCTACCATTTCTGGATGGACACTAAGTAAAAATATTCATAAGTATCGTCTATATCATTTCGGGGTCGGGGTGGGATCGCAATCGAATTGGATCTCGTCCGATTCCAATTTTAGTTCTCGGCGCCCTCTGTGCGAAAAATGATCTGCCGGCCGGGGCCTATACGTTGTCGAATCTATAAAACGTGATTAAGCGACGATCCTTCCCAGGTATCAGGTTCAAGCAGCCCTCTGGTCCGTGGGGAGCAAGCCGGCACGCCGTTTAATGCGCAGCAGTCCAGGGCTGGTATTCAGGTGCATGAGGGAGGATCGGCAACCCAGATCCATGAAACACTGCTCCAATCGATCGAACAGCACGGGCCGGTCCGGCCAGCGGAACGATTTGGATTCTTGTTGAAATTGATCCCACTGGCGCTCGAGATCGCGATCGCCGTGGAGGACGGTTTCATAAGCCCCATCGCACAGAAACATGGCGCATAGCAGCGGACGGATCTTCCACAGGCAGCCTTGCCGGCCGAGAAAAATGCATTTGCGGGGCTCAACCGGATTGCGGATGGCTGTCTCGACTGCATCCAGATCTTCCTGCCGCGAACCCAACGCATTGATCACCACGTCGGCCCAGAAAACAATGATTCCATCCTTACTGCAGCAGGCACTGCGCTGACTCCGGTAGCATGCCGAAGTACAGTACCCATCGAAGTGGCGGGTCAGGAATTGGTCTAATCGGTGGCGGAATGCAAGGTAACCGGACACCTCCGCTTCGATGGAGCGCAGCGTGGCCGGGGAAAAAGTTCCAAGGATCGTTCTGATTTTAGAAAACGCATCGAGGTGTTCCACCTGGTATTCATTCATACGGTCTTGATAGCACAGATAAATCCGAAAACGTAGTTCAAGGTGCAAAACGATTTTGAAATCCTGACTTCGTGGAAAAGGGTTTTTTCCTTGACAAAACCGGGAGCGGTGTAGAAATGGTGCAGCATACGAAACACATCCATCACGCCGCAATCCCGCACGGAGCTTGAGAAATGATTGAACACGCCGCTTCCAAGGGTCATCCGCTGGATACGATTGTCCGCAAATTTTCCCCGCCGGTCAACGGACCTGAAGCCGAATCCGCAGAGAAGGAGCCGACGATGGGTTCCTCGCTTCCATCCCCGACCTTAACTCCCCATTCGATCAAGTCGCCGGCGCTTCTTCTCGATCGGCAATTGAGAATCGTATGGCAGAATCAGGCCGCCCGCACCGAACTGTGGCATCTTGCCCCCGGCCGCGGACTTGCAGGCGGATTCGATCTCTTCGACCTGCTCTTGGATCCGGCGTTTCAAAGCAAAGTGAGCAACTGGCGCCAGTGGACGACTTTTTTCATTCAACATGCGCTTGGAATCGCCCCGATCGATTACGTCAGAGAACGAATCGCCAAACGGGATCAGCGTGAGCACGAAATGCTGCAATCCCTGCTCAATGAGCCCGGCATTTCTTTCTCCCGTGATGTTTTCAGCGGCCGGCTGCGCCAGGTTCAGTCTAGTGGCCTGATCGCAGCCTTTAACGTCACGGCGACGGATTTTTCCGAAGGCCGGTTGATGGTGTTCGACAGTGCCTCCGCAGCCGCAGAAACGGGAATGGCGCGTGCTGCTGAAATCGAGCAAAGGCTTGAAATGGTGCGGCAGCAACCCCAGCCCATACAGTTGCCCATCCACATTATTGCCGCCCGGCTGGATAAGGCCGATACCCTGCAGACCGAGATGCTCTCAGAGGAATACAGCCGCCTTTTGCAGCGCATTTGGAATTCCGCCATCGAAATCATTGAAAACTCCGGTGGTATTTTCGGTCCCCACACCGACAGCGGCATCCTGGGGTATTTTATACCGGTCGCCCAGGCGGAACACAGCCCCCTGAAGGTGATCGAGTGCGCACTCGAGTTGAAAGCGAAAATGGCCGAGCTGAGCCGCGAGTGGAAGATTCGCAAAGGTTGGCTGCATGAGGTCGAATTGAACATCGGGATCCACTCGACCGAAGATCTGTTGGGCACCGTACGTTCGTCGCTGGGAGACAGCCTGGCAACGTTCGGCAGTACTTTGCGGATCGCCGCATGTCTTTCCGAACTCAGCAGTCAGGGGCAAATCTGGGTGACCAAGGAACTGATCAACCGCCTGCCGCCCAAGTCCATGAGCAACCTGCGCTTCGGCGTATTCCGCAATGACAACAACCGCCAGGTGTTCATCTCGCGCTGTTTCTCGCGGATTCGCGATTTGAGCAACGGCCCCCAGATCAAGAATGAAGTCGGTGCCGAATTGGGAGCTGTGGCGGTCACCCAACTCTTCGACCGCCAAAGACAGTAACATTTAGCCATGGTCCGCTATGCTGGTATAAACCATTTGGCCATGGTTACCCGAGATATGACTTCCACGATCCGCTTCTGGCGCGATCTGCTGGGATTGCGCCTGATCGCGGGCCTTGGGCGTGCCGGTTACCGGCAGTACTTTTTTGAGATCTCGGACACCGACATGATCGCTTTTTTCGAATGGCCGCAAGCATCGGCCATCGATTTAAGAGATCACGGCGTTCCGGTCAAAGGACCTCTGGCTTTCGATCACGTTGCGCTTTCCGTCTCTTCCGATGAAGATCTGTGGGAGTTGAAAGCGCGGCTGGAGGCAGCCGGCATCTGGGTTTCGGAAGTGATCGACCATGGTTTCATTCACTCCCTCTACAGCTTCGACCCCAACAACATCCCCATTGAATTCAGCGCCCCTTCCAAAGACGTCGACTTGCGCGGCAACCCGCAGATGAAAGACAGGGAAACGCTGCCGGCGGCATTGGAGGGGGACGCCCCTCAGCCGGGACATTGGCCTGCCTGCAGCCCTATTCCGCACGAACAGCGGATGATCTACCCAGGTGAAGGCGCCGTCCTGGTTCCGAAGAAGTCGTAACCTCCGGACACCTCCTGGCGCTAATAGTTGCGCGCATCCTGCACATAGGATTCGAAATCCTTCTCATCCAGAAAGCGGCTGACCATTTCGCCGAGACGGTCCGCCGGTTCCACCCGGCAGAAGCCATCGGCATCCCTGCGGGCCGTTTTTTTCGATTGGGCGACGACTGCCTGCAGTGCGGCGCTGCTGATTCGAATGACGACATTGACGGTAAGATGATCGTCTGGCATAGGTCCTCCAGGGGCCGGCACATAATATAGATTAATGCTTTGGCCGGATTCACCGATATTCCTACCAGTTCACCCGGGACTCGGTCAAGATTGTCAAAACACAGCAAAGTTGACGATCAGCGCGTTTGGGCAGGAAGCGGAGCAAGCTGTCGGTCATCAAAACGCTGAACAAGGGGATTAATGGATCAAGAATTTCCGATCTTGGTGGTCGACGACGATATCGTATCGCGCACCGTTGTGGAAAAATACCTCCGCAAAGCGGGGATGAACGTGGCAACTGCTTCCAACGGCCGGCAGGCGCTTGCCCTTTTCGATGACCTTTTCTTTCCGATCGTCCTCACCGATTGGATGATGCCCGAGATCGACGGACCGCACCTATGCCGGTTGATCCGCGAAAAAAAGACAGACGGCTATGTCTTCATCATTCTGATCACTGCCAAAGACAGCAAGACCGATATCGTATCCGGCCTGCAGGCCGGCGCCGATGATTACCTGACCAAACCGATTCATCCCGCCGAACTGGTCGCGCGTATCAATACCGGTATCCGTATCCTATCGCTTGAACAATCGCTCAAGAAGGCCAACGAAGAAATCAAACTGCTCTCGATTACCGATCCGCTGACCGGTTGTTACAATCGCGGACATTTGAACGAACACCTGCCATTCGAAATTCAACGCGCCCAGCGGTACCATCACCCGTTTTCGCTTATTCTCGCCGACATCGATCACTTCAAACAGGTCAACGATTTGTATGGCCATCAAGTGGGGGATGAAGTGCTCAGGTGGTTCGCTCAGTGCCTGATGAGCCAAGTCCGCAAAAAAGTCGATTGGGTCGTGCGTTACGGAGGGGAGGAGTTTCTGATCGTCCTGCCCGAAACCGGTATTGACGGATCCCGCAACCTTGCCGAACGGCTCCGGCGCACGGTGGAAAGCAAATCAATCGAAATCAGAGGGATATCGCTTCAGATCACCGCCAGCTTCGGCGGCGCCAGCGGATCCGTTGAAAGCGGGCGCGCCTACGCGATGGAACAGTTGATCAATCTGGCCGATGAACAGCTTTATCATTCGAAAAAAGAGGGCCGAAATCGCGTCAATATCATGCAACTATGATGAGTCCGCAAAAGCGGCTCCGTCGATTATGACGAGCGAAGATTTACGGTAGCCCTGAACAGATCCGCACTTCCGGACACCCTGTACCTGTTTGTCATCGCCGGGATGAAGACCGACTCCCCTTTGTTCAGTTCAACCACCGATCCGTCCCCTACATCGATGCGTGCGCTGCCTCGGGCACAAAGCACGATTTCAGGCCCCCAACAGTTCACCGCCAGAACACACCCGCGCTGTGCTTGAAGTATGGAAAGCCGGAATTCGTCCGCCGGG
>JAEYRZ010000147.1 GCA_023435265.1 Pseudomonadota bacterium | reverse complement strand
GTCGTTGACGCACATGGCCACCAGATCGATGCCGACCGTGTCGTGCTTGTCCAGCATGAAGGCGATCTTCAGTTTCGTGCCCACGCCGTCGGTTGAACTGACCAGTACCGGATTTTCCATGTTGGCGACGTTCAGCGAAAAAAGGCCGCCGAAACCGCCGATTTCGCCCATTACGCCGGAGATGCGCGTCTTCTGGGCAATTGCCTTGATGGTGTTCACCAGATTGTCGGCTTTTTCGATGTCGACGCCGGCATCGACGTAGGTCAAGGGCTTCTCCATGTGGCGCTCCTAACGTATACCTTTATAAATCGCTGAGATAAGTAAACTGCGCACGGCCAAAAGTCAAAGCATATTTGCGCCTCCGAAATCGCAGGCCCACGGCCGATCCGAGCGGCGGGCGTAGACGAAAACCGAAAAGCGAAGCCGAGAGGCGAAAGCCGAAATTTGAAAGCGAGGTATGCCGTCTATTTAATTGTCAGTCGAAGGAAAGGAAACAGCGCACCCGGCGCCCCGCCTGCGCGCTCCGGGCGCGCCCGGCACAGGCTTTTTTTATTGACTTTATTCGATCACCTGTACGATGACGATCCTTCCAAGTTGGCCCCTGAAACCGGAGTCCGGCATGAAACCTATACGTTTGGGACTGATCGGGTGCGGCACGGTGGGAACCGGTGTCGCCCGTCTGCTGCTGCAGCAGCGAGAACTGCTCCTCGCCCGGGTGGGGATCCCCCTGCACCTGGCCCGTGTCGCCGATCTCGACACCGCCTCCGACCGAGGCGTGCAATTCGAACCGGGTGTCTTCATCAACGATGCCTGGCAGGTCATCGACGATCCGCAAATCGATATCGTCATCGAAATGGTCGGCGGCGAAACCTTTGCCAAGGATCTGATTCTGACCGCCATCGGCAAGGGCAAGCACGTCGTCACGGCCAACAAAGCGCTCCTGGCCAAGCATGGCAACCAGATTCTGGAAACCGCCGGCGCCGCCGGCGTGGACCTCGCCTTCGAAGCCAGCGTCTGCGGCTGCATGCCGATCATCAAGACCTTGCGCGAAGCACTGGTGGCCAACCACATCAGCGCCATGACCGGGATCCTCAACGGCACCAGCAATTACATTCTTTCCAAAATCACCGAAGCGCACGTCCCGTTTGAAACCGCCCTGGCCGAGGCCCAGGTCCAGGGCTATGCGGAAGCCGATCCGACCCTCGATGTCCAGGGGTTCGACGCGGCCCACAAACTGGCCATTCTCACCGCCCTGGCGTACGGTACGCCGATCAACTTAGACGACATCTATATCGAAGGCATCACCGGCATCACGCCGCTCGACATCCAGTTGGCCGCCGAGTTCGGCTACCGCATCAAGCTGCTGGCGATCAGCAAATTCGAGAACGGCCAGATCGAAGCCCGCGTCCATCCGACCATGATCCCCATGGACAATATCCTTTCCAATGTCTCGGGGACGCTGAACGCCATCACGGTCAGCGGCCACGCGGTCGGCAACCTGTTTTTGTCCGGGCACGGCGCCGGGATGATGCCCACGGCCAGCGCGGTGTTGAGCGACATCGTCGATCTGGCCCGTAATATCCACTACGGCGCGGTCGGAAGAATACCCCTGCTGGGGCATCACCGCCCGCGCGTCGGGGCGGTCTCGATCAAACCGCTGGCCGAAAACGAGATGCGCTATTACTTCCGTTTCAGCGCCCTGGACAAACCGGGCGTTCTTTCGGCCATCGCGGGCATCCTGGGCCGGCATGGCATCAGCATCGAATCGGTGCAGCAGAAAGGCCGCAAAAGCAGCGGCACCGTGCCTGTGGTGATGATGTCGCACCGCGTCAAGGAAGCCGATGTGCGCAATGCCTTTGCGGAGATCAAAGCCCTGGATACGGTCGGCGCCGATCCCATACTGATCCGCATCGAGGATGACAGACCGGAAAACCAACCCATTTCCAGCGGGAGATGAAACGTCCTATGGATATCGTGTGCTCCGACCTGGAAGGCGTGCTGGTTCCTGAAATCTGGATCAATGTGGCCGAAAAGACCGGCATCCCGGAACTGCGCCTGACCACGCGCGATATCGCCGATTATGATCAGCTGATGCGGCGCCGGCTGTCGATCCTGGCCCAGTACGGCCTCAAGCTCAAGGACATCACCGACGTCATCGAAACCCTCGAACCGCTCGCGGGGGCCGGCGAATTCCTGCAGTGGCTGCGCCGCCATACCCAGGTGATCATCGTCTCCGATACATTCGTCGAATTCGCGCAGCCGCTGATGGCCAAGCTCGGCTGGCCGACCCTCTTGTGCAATTCGCTGCAGATCGATGCCGCCGGCGCCATCGCCGATTACCGCCTGCGCCAGGCCGACGGCAAACGCAAAGTCGTCGAAGCCCTGCACAGCCTAAATTTCCGGGTCATCGCCATGGGCGACAGCTACAACGACATCAGCATGCTGCAATCGGCCGATCACGGGATTTTCTTCAGGCCCCCGGCCTCGATCCAGGCAGCCTTTCCCCAGATCCCCGTCACCACCGATTACCCATCGCTCATGGCCAAATTGAGTCCCCTGCTGGGACTCTGACGGGGACGGCGCAATGGCCCTCTCGCAGAGCACCGCCTACCGCGTGATTTACGGCGATACCGACACCATGGGCATCGCCTACTATGCCAATTATTTGAGATGGTTTGAAATCGGCCGCACCGAACTGATCCGCAGCTGGGGAATGCCCTACCGCCAGATCGAAGAGTCGGGCCTGTTCCTGCCCGTGGCCGAAGCAGGCTGCAAATACCTGCAGCCGGCCCGCTACGACGACCTCATCGTCATCGAAGCCACCCTGGACCGCAGTTTCAAGGGCGGCCTCAAGATCGACTACCGCGTCCTCGGTCAGGACGAACGCGTCATCCACGCCACCGGCTTCACCCGGCACGCCTTTCTCAACCGCGAGGGGCGGGTCGTCCGGCCGCCGGCCTTCATGCGGGCGCTCATCCAGAAACAGGATACGGCCGGATGATCGATCTCAAGGAAACCCCGCAGGGCATCCTGTTCACCGTCTACGTGCAGCCCAGGGCATCGAAGAACGCGATCGTGGGCGCGCACCAGAACGCCCTCAAAATCAAGCTGACCGCCCCGCCGGCCGAAGGCGCGGCCAACCGGCAGTGCATCGAGGTGCTGGCCAGGGCGCTGGACGTCCCGAAATCGACGGTCGCGATCACCGCCGGGCTTGCAAGCCGCCGCAAGCAGATCCGCATCGTCGTGTCCGGCGGCCCGGCCGGCCGGCTCAAGGAGATCGCCGCCCGCCTGCGCGAACTGGCCGCCGGCACATAGCCTGTCCGAAACCGCCGCATCCCCGCATCCAATTTCGCCGATCGCCAAAATACACCTTGACGGCCGATGTCGAAATCGCTATAAAGCCGACTTCAACTTGCTGCGGGGTGGAGCAGTCTGGTAGCTCGTCGGGCTCATAACCCGAAGGTCACAGGTTCGAATCCTGTCCCCGCTACCAAAGCAATAAAGGGATTACAGTGCACCTACTGGAATCCCTTTTGTATTTTCTGGATCATATAACCATTCTACAAGCCCGTTCGGGAAGTCAGAATCCACTCCCCCATATCGGCCGCCACCGGCGCTTGCGGAACATCGCATATCCCTGCCCTGAATGCGTCGCGAGGCCTCCAGGGCCGTCCCTCTCGGGATTTTATTTCCATCACGATGTAATCTGACCAATTCTTCCCCCGGATATGCACCTGGATCGAAAATGACCGGCCCTGGCGTTGATTTGCTCTGACAAGTCTGATTAAGGTGGATCCATTTGCATCTGGAAAAACCACTTGCAGTTCATGCCCGAGTAGGTTTTGTCGTGGCGAAATAAATAACTGCCGGCCTGAGCGCTTGGCGTTGAAAAACCGTCAGCCCGGGTGATGATCCTCGAGCAGACCATCTTGCCGGAAGGCAGGCGGAGGATTCGCAATGAGCCGATTGCCTTTACTGCTGTTGCATGGTGCATTAGGCGCTGGCGCGCAGTTCAATGACCTCATCGATGTCATCGGAGGCCTTTACGATGTGCACACGCTCGATCTGGAAGGCCATGGGACTTCGCCGCTGAGAGATCGGCCTTTACGCTTCGAGCATTTCGCTGAAAACGTGATCGACTACCTGGATGCGCATGACTTGGCCGCCGTAGCCATTTTCGGCCACAGCATGGGGGGGCATCTCGGACTCTATCTGGCCCGGTTTTTTCCGGAACGGGTGGTTGCGGTGTTCACCCTGGGAACCAAATTCACCTGGACTCCCGCTATCGCTGAAAAAGAAGCAGCGTTGATGGTCCCTCAAAAAATAGCGCAAAAGGTGCCCCAATTCGCCCGCCTGCTGCAAAGCCGGCATACCGCAGCCGGATGGGAATCGCTCCTGGCCGGCATGCGCGAAATGCAAGCCTTCATCGGACAGCACAACTGCCTTCCTGACGCGGATCTCCAAGCCATCAGCCAAAGAGTCCGCATCGGCCTGGGCGATCGGGACAGGACTTCAAGCATCGAGGAAACCGTGCGTGTCTATCGTCTGTTCGCGAAGGGTGAATTGCAGATTTTTCCGAATACGCCCCATCCGCTTGAAAAGGTATCGCTTCGTCATTTGGCCGATGCGCTGAGGGATTTTTTGGGGTGAGGCCGCCGGCCACTTCCATCTGGTTCAAAAAACCGCTCCGTGTCACATCCGCCACCGGACCGCCGGCGCGCAGGCGCGCCGTTGAAGACCGGAACCCTTTTAAATAGCACCCCCGCTGCCGAAAACCGGTAAGGCCGATCTATCGCTCTGGTGCGCCATCTGCTGAAGTTATAGGCGCTGCCGGGCCAAATACAGGGTAAACCCAATGGCAGCGCCCATCCCCAGGAAATAAAGTTCGTCTGCCCAAGGGGAACGCCTCAGCACTTCGGCCGGCGCCGAAGCGTTGGGAGCGGAAAGCAACCAAGAAGAGGAGGTACGCAATGAAATTATCCAAGCAAGCCATGGCGCTAACTTTCGCACTGGCCCTTTCGGTTTCGGTCCTTTATGCCTGCGGCGAAAGCACCACCACGGAAACGGGTCAGCAGCAAGGAACCCAGACCGAGGAACAGGCTCGTACCGAGAGCACCAGCCCAGGCACCGGCACGGGTCAAACCGATACCGGCACTACCCCCGGCGGCACGACGAGCGGCGAAACGGCTCAAGGTGGATCGGCTACCGGTTCCGGCAGTACGACCGACTAGCTCGAGACATGTACGTTCCCATTGAACCGATCATCTCGATCGTGGCTGGAATCCTGATTCTGGTGATCCCGAGGCTCCTCAATTACATTGTGGCGCTTTACCTGATCATCGTGGGTATTCTGGCGCTGGTCCGATGAGTGATAATCGGCGCCGGAAGGGAGCATCGTTGCACTATGGGGCTGAACCCAAAAAGGGCCGCACAGGCGCGGCCCTTTTTGGATTTCTTTCGACCCACGGGTGCGGTCATGTGCGCCGCGGCCATTTAAGGACTTCCCTTTCGACCCGATAATTCGAAGGCGGGGGATCGGTGATGGCTTGAATACCGATGGTGTTCTTTAGCAAACTGGTGGTATCCAATTTCATACATTCCTCGCAAAGACAGACCTGAATGCTCAACTCGCCCACTTTGTAGCGGCACAAATGGGTGGCAAGAAGCGTTTCGCATGCATAGCAGGGCATCCGTATGCTGTCCGGCAATGGATGCGCAGTTTCATTCCGCATGTCTCTTTTCCTTTCGGCCCATGGCGTGCCGCCGGCGGTTTCGATTGCCGGATGGATAAGCAAGCCGAGTGCCAACCCATGACACCCATTCCATAGCGCCTCCGCATGGCGGTTGCCGCTTCTTGAACGCCTCATTCGGCGGGGCATAGAAAGGAAACCGGCACGACGGCAATGAAAAGTCAGAGTCTCCAATAGGAGATCTGCGGGTTTGCAGCTGCGGCGTTGAAGAGGCCCTTGATGTCGACCACGATCGGCCTGCCGCCCGCGCAGAGACCGGCGATCTGTTCGAGGCCCATGGCCCTGTAAGACTGGTGGGCGACCGCCAGTACGACGGCATCCACGGCGTGGACGCGTTCCAGCGGGAGAAGTTCGAACCCGTAGTGCGTCACGGCCTCCTGCAGGTCCGCCAGGGGATCGTGGAGCAGCACGTCGACGCCGTAATCTTTCAGCTCGTGCACGATATCCACGACCCGCGTGTTCCGCAGGTCGGGCACGTCTTCTTTGAAGGTGATTCCCAGTACTGCGACCTTGGCCCCTTTGACCCGCGTGCCGTTCTGGATGAGCAGCTTGACCGTTCTCTGGGCGATATATCTTCCCATGCCGTCGTTGATGCGGCGGCCGGCCAGAATCATTTCAGGATGGTAGCCCAGCGATTCGGCCTTGAAGGTCAGATAGTACGGATCGACGCCGATGCAGTGCCCGCCCACAAGACCCGGCCGGAACGGCAGGAAATTCCATTTGGTGCCGGCCGCCTCGAGAACTTCCAATGTATCGATGCCGATAAAATCGAAAATCTTGGAGAGTTCATTCATCAGGGCGATATTGAGGTCGCGCTGCGTATTCTCGATGACCTTGGCCGCCTCGGCCACCTTGATGCTGGAGGCCCGGTGAATTCCGGCCTGAACCACACGTCCGTAAACCTGTTCCAGCAGGTGGGCCGTGGCCGGATCGGACCCGGACACGATCTTGGTGATGTTGTGCAGCGTGTGGACTTTATCACCCGGATTGATGCGCTCCGGCGAGTAGCCGACCGTGAAATCGCGGCCGAAAACCAGCCCCGATTCCTTCTCCAGGACCGGTATGCAGATCTCCTCTGTCGCCCCCGGATACACCGTCGACTCGAAAACCACGCAGGCGCCTTTGCGCAGGTGGCGTCCGGCCGTGACCGAAGCACCCCGCAGCGGCGTAAAATCGGGAATATTGTATTCGTCGATGGGCGTCGGAACCGCGACGATGATCAATCGGCAGGCGGACAACTCTTCCGCCGCGGCGGTGTAGTAAATCGCCGCCTTGATCAATTCCGCGGGTTCGACTTCAAGCGTCCGGTCATGACCGGAGCGGAGTTCCGCGATCCGTTCGGCCTTCAGATCATATCCGACCACTTCGAAATGGGCGGATAGATGAACCGCCAGCGGCAAGCCCACATATCCGAGGCCGATTACCGCGATCTTGTCTTCGCGCGCTTTCAAGGACTCAAAGGTGACCATATCGCCTCCTGTTCGAGAGGTGTGTGTGTACCGTCTGGTGTTCACAGACCGGGCGTTCTATAATCATTTAAACGAGAATTCAACCGGTGAAGGCAAAAGCCGCTTCAAGGAAGGTGCGCACATGCAGCCGAGATGGACCGAGACCAACTGGTGCGTGGTGACCGGAGCGCCCTGCGCAGGCAAAACGACACTGATCCAGCAGCTCGCCCGTCACGGCTATACGGTGGCCGGGGAAGTGGCCCGGGAATACATCGACGCCCAATTGGCCGCCGGAGCGACCCTTGAGCAGATCAAGGCCGATGCGCGACGCTTCGAACGCCACATCCTTCTCGAGAAGGCCCGCCTGGAACACGCCTTGAGTCCCGAGCGGCTTGTCTTCCTCGATCGGGCAATTCCGGACAGCACGGCCTATTTTCGGCTTGAAGGCCTCGACCCCCAAGAGCCCCTGGCGTTGAGCCGCCTGTTCCGTTACCGCAAAGTGTTTCTGCTGGAGCGCCTCGAATTCACATCGGACGGCGTTCGTTCCGAGGACGATGCCACGGCGGCGAGGTTGGAGACGCTGCTGGTCGAGATCTACACCGAAC
>JAEYRZ010000054.1 GCA_023435265.1 Pseudomonadota bacterium | reverse complement strand
CTTCGGCCGACAGTGGCAGGTCTATGTGCAGGCCGAGGGCGAGTACCGCACCAGCGCCGAACAACTCGGCCAATTCTACGTGCGCAACGCATCCGGCGCGACGGTGCCGCTGGCGACTCTGACCAACATCGAGGACCGCTGGGGGCCCGAATTCACCATGCGCTACAACCTGTACCGTTCGGCCCAGATCAACGCCGTCAACGCACCCGGCTACAGCAGCGCCCAGGCCATAAAGGCTCTGGAGGAGGTGTTCGCCCAGACGATGCCGCGTGAACTGGGCTACGGTTACCTGGGCATGTCTTACCAGGAGAAGAAGGCCCAGGAAGGTATCCCGATATCGATCATCTTCGGTCTGTCGCTGCTGTTTGTCTTCCTGATCCTGGCGGCGCAGTACGAGAGCTGGTCGCTGCCCTTGAGCGTGCTCCTGGGCACGCCCATCGCCGTGTTCGGCGCTTTTGCCGGCATTCTGCTGCGACGTATGGAATTCAACCTCTACGCGCAGATCGGTCTGATCATGCTCATCGGCCTGGCCGCCAAAAACGCCATCCTCATCGTCGAGTTCGCCAAGATGGAATACGAAAAGGGCAGGCCCCTCTACGAGGCGGCTCTGGAGGGGGCGCGCCTGCGCCTTCGTCCGATCCTGATGACCAGCTTCGCGTTCATCCTGGGCTGCGTGCCGCTGGCCGTGGCCTCGGGTTCGGGGGCCGTCGCCCGGCAGGTGATGGGCACAGGCGTCATCGGCGGCATGCTGGCCGCCAGCTTCATCGCCATTTTCCTGATCCCCATGACCTTTTACGTTGTCGGCAAAATTTCCCGGAGCAAGATCGGCAGCGAGACTCCCGAGTTGCCCCCGGGGACCGGTCATCAAGAGTTGTCCGAGAAGGGAGAGCAGCATGCATAAAGGTCTTCTGTGGACTTTTCTGCTGATTGCGGTGACCGGCTGCATGACCGTGGGCCCGGATTACCGGCGGCCGCGCTTCGAAAACCCGACCCGTTGGCGGTTCGAAGAGCAGGAGGCCCACGATCTGGCCAACACCGCCTGGTGGCAGCAGTTCAACGATCCGGTGCTCGACGCCCTGGTTGCCGAGGGGCTTCGGCAGAACACGGACGTGCGCATCGCCACGGCGCGGGTGGAAGAGTTTTTCGGCCGCTACTTTTCGGCGCGCGGCGATCTCTACCCGTTCGCCGAGGCCGGTGCGAACGCCACGCGCCAGAGGGTGACCGAAGACGAAGAATTGTTCTTCGGGCAGCAGGACAACCCGTACAGCGTGTACGAGGTTTTCCTGGGCGCCAGCTGGGAGCTGGACTTCTGGGGCAGGTACCGCCGCGCCGCCGAGGCCGCCCGGGCCGAACTACTGGCGACCGAGGAAGCGCGCCGCAGCGTGGTGCTGTCCCTGGTCACCGCGATCGCAAGCACTTATGTGGATCTGCTCTCCCTGGACAAGCAGCTTGCGATCACTGTTCAAACGGCCGGCAGCCGCAAGGAAACCCTCGACCTGTTCGATCTGCGCTTTTCCCGCGGCCTGACATCGGAAATCGATCTGATCCAGGCGCAGTCCCAATACCAGGAGGCCGCGGCCCGCATCCCGGACATCGAGCGCGCCATCGGCCGTACCGAACACGCCTTGAGCATCCTGCTGGGCCGCAATCCCGGCCCTGTCCTGCGCGGTCTCCCGATCGAGGCGCTTGCACTTCCACAGGTGCCTGCGGGCTTGCCCTCAGAGATTCTGGAAAGACGTCCCGACATACGCCTGGCCGAACAAACCCTCGTGTCCGCCAACGCCCGCATCGGGGTGGCCAAATCGCTTTACTTTCCCAGCATCTCGCTGACGGGGGCGCTGGGTTCGGTCAGCACCGACCTGTCCGATCTGTTCACCGGCAAAACCAAAACCTGGAACTACGGCGTTCCCATCAACGTGCCCCTCTTCACCGCAGGGCGCATCGGTGGTGAAGTCAAAGCCGCGCAGGCCTTTGAGAAGCAGGCTCTGTACGGTTATCAGCAGGCGATCCAGAATGCTTTTCGGGAAGTCGAAGACGCACTGCTCGACCGCAGTAAAGGTGTCCAGCGGCTGGAGGCTCTTTCGCTGCAGCGTGAAGCGCTGCGCAATTACGCCCGCCTGGCGCGCATGCGTTACGAGGGCGGGTACACCAGTTACCTGGAGGTGCTGGACGCCGAGCGCAGCCTGTTCGACGTCGAGATCGCGTATGCGAACGCCCAGGACGCTCTTTTCCGCGCGATCGTCGACATCTACAAGGCCATGGGCGGCGGCTGGGTGGCCATTGCGACCGCGCAGGTCCCCGTGCAGCCGGAAAAGGAGGCCCGCTTCATTCCTTGAAATGCAGATCCGGCAACTCCGTGCACTGCGCTCGTCAATGCACGAAGACAATAAAGGAGAAAACTATGAGCAATGCCATCCTGGTCATCAACTCAGGCTCTTCGAGCATCAAATTTTCACTGTTCTCCGAACGCGACGGCAGCCTGGAAATTACGGTCCGGGGACAGGTCGAAGGGCTTTTTACCGCGCCGCGGCTGGTTTCAAAAGCGCAGGACGGTACCGTGAAGTTCGAAAAGTCCTGGCCCGCCGGCGAGAAGCTGGGACACGAGGGAGCGATCGACCATCTCATCGGCCACCTGCGTTCCGAACTCGGGGACGACCGGCTGCTGGGCATCGGGCATCGCGTGGTGCACGGCGGCAGAGCCTTCACGGAACCGGTGCGGGTGACCGCCCAGGTGCTCGAACATCTGGAACGATTCATTCCGCTGGCGCCTCTGCACCAGGCGCACAATCTGGCACCGATCCGCCGCGCCCTGGAGCGCGCGCCCGAACTGCCGCAGGTGGCCTGCTTCGACACCGCCTTCCACCGCACACAGCCTGTCGTGGCCCAGCTGTACGCCCTCCCGGCCGATCTGAGGGAGGCGGGCGTCCTGCGTTTCGGTTTCCACGGCCTTTCCTACGAGTACATTGCATCGGTTCTGCCGGCCATCGATCCCAAGGCAGCCGACGGCAGGACCATCGTCCTGCATCTGGGCAGCGGCGCCAGCATGTGCGCCCTCGCCGCCGGGCGCAGCGTCGAAAGCACCATGGGGTCCACCGCAGTCGACGGCCTGCCGATGGGCACGCGCAGCGGGTCGCTCGATCCCGGCGTCATCCTGTATCTCACCGAGTATCGCAAGATGAGTGCCGGCGAGATCCTGGACCTGATCTACAACAAGTCCGGCCTGCTCGGGGTCTCGGGCATCTCCAGCGACATGCGCACGCTGATTGCCAGCGGGGCGCCGCAGGCCAAATTGGCAGTCGATCTGTTTCTGTACAGGGTCCGCTGCTGGCTGGGCGCTTTGACGGCCGCCCTGGGCGGTCTGGACGCCATCGTGTTCACGGCCGGCATCGGGGAGAACAGTCCGGAGATCCGCAGCCGCGTCTGCCGCGACGCCGCGTGGCTGGGCGTGGAACTGGACGAGGGAGCCAATGTCGCCGGGCAGGGCCGCATCAGCAGTGAATCGAGCCGCGTTGCCGTCTTCGTGGTGCCAACCAATGAAGAACTGATGATCGCGCGGCACACCCGACGCCTCCTGCAGTAATTTGTCCCGGCTCGGCCGGCGACCGAAAAGGAGAACCAAATATGAAGATAGACGTTCCGCGACCCGTGCTGAAAGGCAAAAAAGCGCTCGTGGTCGGCATCGCCAACGACCATTCGATCGCCTATGGGTGCGCCAGGGCCTTCCGCGAGTTGGGCGCCGACCTGGCCATCACTTACCTGAACGACAAAGCCAGACCCCACATCGCGCCTTTGGCGGAGGAACTTGGCGCAGCGCTTTTCATGCCGTTGGATGTGTCCAGGGCGGGAGAATTGGAAGCGGCTTTCGGAAATATCCAGGAGGCCTGGGGGCACCTGGACATTCTGGTGCATTCGATCGCCTATGCGCCCAAGGCCGATCTGCAGGGCGGGCTGCTGGACTGCTCTGCGGAAGGATTCTCCATCGCCATGGACGTTTCCTGCCACTCGTTCGTGCGCATGGCGCGACTCACGGCGCCGTTGATGAGCGACGGCGGCACCATGTTCGCCATGAGCTACCACGGAGCGCAGAAGGTCGTCCCCAACTACAATGTGATGGGGCCGGTCAAGGCCGCCCTGGAGGCGGTGTGCCGCTACCTGGCCTACGAACTGGGCCCCCGCAAGATCCGCGTGCATGCCATATCGCCAGGCCCGCTGAAGACGCGTGCGGCTTCGGGCTTGAAAGACTTCGACCGCATGCTGAACGACGCAGTGGAACGTTCGCCGGTCGGCGAACTGGTGGACATCATGGATGTGGGGTTCACCTGCGCCTTCATGGCGACGCCTTACGCCAGAAGGCTCACCGGACAAACGCTTTACGTGGACGGCGGGGCGAGCATCATGGCCTGAAGGCGGCTGTCCGTGCCCCGGCCTGTGCGAAAACCGCCCTTCGAGGAGGCCCGAATGGTTAAAGACATCAGGGATATTACTTTTTCTCCCTACAAGGAGCTTTTGGATTATCTGGTCGACGTCGGCCAGCGCTCGGTTCTGTACTGGGATGTCATGCGCCGGCGCGGCAACCAGTACCTGGAGCACATGGCCGAAGAAGTCCCCCATGTGCTGCAATTCGAGAGCGATCTGATCTCGGACGGCCGAAAGCTGCCCCGGCCCGTGAATTACGGAATCGTCAAGATCAGGCCGCCCGAAGGAACCGTGATCGACGACCGCAAGCGTCCTTTCGTCGTCATCGATCCGCGCGCCGGCCACGGCCCAGGCATTGCCGGCTTCAAGGCCGACAGCGAGATCGGTGAAGCGCTGAAGGCCGGCCATCCCACCTATTTTGTCGGGTTCACCCCGTTTCCCGAACCGGATCAGACGATCGACGCCGTTATCGACGCCTGGGCGGTTTTCCTGGAGAAGGTCGGCCAGCAGAACCCTGCAGCCGACGGCAAACCCGTAGTGATCGGCAACTGCCAGGCAGGCTGGGCGTTGATGATGCTGGCCGCCAAGCATCCCGAACTCTGCGGACCGATCATGACCGCCGGATCGCCGGTCTCCTACTGGGCGGGTGTACGCGGCGCCAATCCCATGCGCTACACCGGCGGAATGCTGGCCGGCAGCTGGCTGGCGGCGCTGACCAGCGATCTGGGCAAGGGAATCTTCGACGGCGCCTGGCTGGTGCAAAACTTCGAAAACCTCAATCCCTCAAACACCTATTGGACCAAACAATACAACCTGTATGCCAACATCGACACCGAAGGCCCCCGCTATCTCGGCTTCGAACGCTGGTGGGGCGGACATATCATGCTGTCCGGCGAAGAGATCCAGTACATCGTCGACAATCTTTTCGTAGGCAACAAACTCAGCACCGCCGGCATCGTCAGCGCCGACGGCGTCCGCATCGATCTGCGCAAAATCCGCTCACCCGTCATCTGTCTGTGTTCCAGGGGCGACAACATCACGCCGCCGCAGCAGGCGCTCGGATGGATCCTCGACCTGTACGGCAGCGATGAAGACATCCTGGCCGCCGGCCAGACGATCGTCTACTCGGTGCACGAGAAGATAGGCCACCTCGGCATCTTCGTTTCGGGCAGCGTCGCCAAGAAGGAACACCAGGAGTTCACCAGCAACATCGACCTGATCGACTGCCTGCCGCCCGGACTCTACGAAGCGATCATCGAGAAGAAAAAAGGCGAGGACGACACAACCGGACTTGTTACCGGAGCCTATCTCTCCCGATTCGAAAAAAGAAGCCTGGCGGACCTCCGTGCCCTGGGCGGGAACACTCCGGAAGACGAACGCTGCTTTGCGGCCGTCGCGCGGTTGTCCGAGGTGACTCATGGCCTCTACCGCTCGACAGCACAACCGCTCGTGCAGGCGATGACCACTGCAAAGGGCGCCGAGTGGCTGCACCGCATGCACCCGCTGCGTCTTTCATACGAGCTTTGCTCAAACCGCAACCCGGTGATGCGGACGCTGCCCGAAATGGCCGAAGCGGCGCAGAAAAACCGCCGCCCGGTCGCTGCCGACAACCCCTTCCTGCAATGGGAGAAAATTTTCTCAGGCTGGATGACGCTCTGGCTGGATACCTATCGTGACTGGCGCGACATGCTGACGGAGCAGACGTTCTTCGGCATTTACGAACAGCCCTGGCTGCAAGCCCTCCTGGGCCTGCGCGCAACGGACGCCCCGCCGCGCGTCAAGCCGGGGCAGGATCCGGATCATCAGGCGTTCGTCGGGCGGCGCATCGACGAGCTGCGCGCCGGAATGGACAAGGGAGGACCGCGCGAGGCGGCGATTCGCGCCCTGCTCTACATCCGCATCGCGGAAAATGCGGCCGACGAAAGAGGTTTCGAGGTGCTCCGACGGATCAGAGCCGAACACGGCGCAAAAAAAAGCCTGGGGGAATTCAAGCATGAGGTGCGCGAGCAATATCTGATGCTGCGTCTGGACGAAAAGCAGGCGGTGGGATCGATTCCCGAAATGCTGCAACGAGACGGGCGTGACGGGCCAAAATGGTTTGAATTCATCCGCAGCGCAGCAACTGCCGGCGGCCGTTTGAGCGACGAGGGGCTTAAGCGCCTGTCCCAGGTGGAGCAGATCTTCCTCCGCCCGGATACGGGCGCGCGAACCGCTGCCGAAGAGGAGGGCCGTAACGATGCTCAGCAACAAAACGTTTGACGAAATTCACGTCGGCGACAGCGTCAGCCTGCAGCGTACGCTGACCAAACAGGATATCGACCTTTTCGGCCTGCTCTCGGGCGACATGAACCCGACCCACTTCAGCGACGAGTACGCGCAGATGCTGCTCGAACGTCACAAAGTGGTCGGCCACAGCATGTGGGGCGCCGCCCTGATCTCGAGCCTGCTGGGAAACGACCTGCCCGGCCCCGGCACGGTGTATCAGTCCCAGCAGTTCGAGTTTCATCACGCGGTCGAACTTGGCGACGAGTTGACCGTCAGCGTGACTGCCGCCTCGAAGAACAACTCCGACGGCAGCGTCGTTTTCGACTGCCGGGTGGTCAATCAGCGTCAGGAGGAGATCATCACCGGTGTCGCCAGGGTAAAAGCTCCGACCCGAAAGCCGACCGACGCGGGATCGCCTTATGCCGCGATGCAACTGCACCGCAAGGCGGCTTTCAAGAAGCTGATCGGCATTGTAAAGGAGTGGGAACGGATCCCGACTTCGGTATGCCACCCCTGCAGCAAAGAGGCCCTGGAAGGTGCAATCCAGGCGGCCGCGGCCAATCTGATCGATCCTATTCTGGTCGGCCCCGAGTCCAGCATCCGGGAATTGGCCGACCGTTACGGCCTGGACATCCGCCCTTTCCGGCTGGTGGACGCCCGGCACAGCCACGATGCGGCCGCGAAGGCGGTTGCGCTGTGCCGTTCAGGCGAGGCCGCAGCGCTCATGAAAGGCAGCCTGCACACTGACGAACTGATGAGCGCGGTCGTCCCTTCGGCCACGGGGCTGCGTACCGAGCGCCGCATCAGCCATATCTTCGTGATGGATCTGCCGACTTATCCACGCCCCCTGTTCATCACCGATGCGGCCATCAACATCTACCCGACACTGGAAGACAAGGTCGACATCCTGAAAAACGCCATTCAGCTGGCGCACGCGTTGAAAATCGCAAGGCCCAAGGTGGCCGTGCTCTCGGCCGTGGAGACCATCAATCCAAAAATCCCGGCGACCATCGAAGCCGCCGCGCTCTGCAAAATGGCGGATCGCGGACAGATCGAAGGAGCCCTGATCGACGGCCCGCTGGCTTTCGACAATGCGGTCAGCAAGGAAGCCGCGCTGATCAAAGGCATCCAGTCGCCCGTGGCCGGGGAGGCGGACATCCTGCTGGCACCGGACCTGGAGGCCGGCAACATGCTGGCCAAGCAGCTCTCCTACCTGGCAAGGGCCGATTCGGCAGGGATCGTTCTGGGGGCGCGCGTTCCGATCATCCTGACCAGCCGCTCCGACTCCGCCGAAGGGCGGCTGGCCTCCTGCGCCGTCGCCGCGGCCTTCGCGCACTGGCAGCGTGAAAACCCGCGCATCGCAAAGGGCGTCCTGGCAGCCAGGTAGAAGGGGTTCATTCGGCTGCACGCAGAGCTGCGTCGGCCGCAGGCAAATTTTAAATAAGGAGGATACCAGAGATGAAACCGATTGTTTTCTTTGTCTTGGTAGTGATGCTGTTCAGCGGCTGCGCCACAAACAAAGAGTCATTGCAGCCGTCATCGACCTTCCTGGGCGAGTACAGCAATTACCTGAAACCCGGCGAGGGCGAAGAACAACCCAAGCTGGTATGGTTCAAAGAGGGAGCCGATTTCACCAGATTCGAAAAAGTGATGGTGGACTACGTGATCTTCGCGTTCGCCGAGGACTCGGAGTACAAGGGCATCGACGCCAACGAGTTGAAGGAGATCGCGGACACCGCTTCCCTGGCCCTGGTCAACGCCTTGCAGAAGGAGTTCCCGGTCGTGTCCGAGCCCGGACCGGACGTGCTCCGGGTGCGCGTGGCGATTACCGATCTGAAGCAGAGCAAGCCGGTCTTGAGCGGCGTTACCTCGGTCGTACCGGTGGGGCTGGCCGTCAGTCTCGTGAAAAAGGGATCGCAGGACACATGGACCGGTTCGGGGGCCACGAGGGCGGAAATGATGGTCCTGGATTCCGTGACCAACGAGGTTCTCGCCGCCGGCATGGACGAGCGAAGCGCCGGTTTCACGGAACGCTTCAGCAAATGGGGGTCGACCGAAGAGGCGTTCAAATTCTGGGGGGAACGGTTCACCAAGCGACTTGTCGAGCTGACACGCAAATAATGAGATGGTGACTGCAGTCACTTTCCCAGTAGTGGAGCGGCAAAGGTGGACATAAGCTTTGATCGGATATCGGAAGAGGCCACTGTCGTGCGGCTCTCGGGAAGCTGGAAAACCGGGGCGCAGCTCCCGGTGACAGCCGAGTTGCGCAGCCGCTTTGACCGGATGCCCACACTGCAGCGGCTTTCTTTCGACACCCGGGACCTGATGCAGTGGGACACGGGACTTCTGGCCTTCCTCAGAGGGGTCATCCGCGAATGTTCGGCAAGAAAGATCGAGGTGGACCGCTCCGGCCTGACGGCCGGCATTCGGCGGCTGCTCGAACTCGCCATGGCCGTCCCGGACAAAAAAGACGCGCGCAAGTCCGCGGAAAGCGAATCGTTCTTTTCCCGCGTCGGCAACGAAACGATTTCGTTCGTGAGATCTGCGGGCGAAATGGTCGCCTTCGTGGGCAGCGCAAGTACGGCGCTCGGCAGGCTGCTGCTGCGCAAAGCCAGCTTCCGGGCGGACGAATTCATGCTTCTCGTGCAGGAGTCCGGTGCCCAGGCGTTGCCGATCGTTTCACTTATCAGTCTTCTGGTGGGGCTCATTCTGGCCTTCATCGGGGTTCTCCAGCTGAAGCTGTTTGGAGCCCAGATCTATGTGGCCGACCTGGTGGGCATCGCCATGGTCCGGGAAATGGGCGCCATCATGACCGGCATCATCATGGCCGGCCGGACCGGCGCCGCTTTCGCTGCACAAATCGGCACCATGCAGGTGAATGAGGAAATCGACGCCCTTACGACGCTGGGCATTGCGCCGATGGAATTTCTGGTTTTGCCCCGCATGCTGGCATTGTCGTTCATGATGCCCCTCTTGTGCCTGTACGCCAACTTCATGGGCATTCTGGGCGGAATGCTGGTCGCCACAGGGCTCTACGGGATCAAGCCGGTAACCTATTTCCAGCGCACTGCCGAGGCGGTGGGCCTCAACGACCTGGCGATCGGCCTTTTCATGAGCCTCGTGTTCGGCATTCTGGTCTCGCTGGCGGGCTGCATGCGCGGAATGCAGTGCGGACGCAGCGCCTCGGCCGTCGGCAGCGCCACCACTTCCGCCGTGGTGACCAGTATTGTGGCCATTATCCTGGCAACCGCCGCAATTACGGTTCTGTGCGACGTTGTCGGTATTTGAAGATTTTCGAAACATGCTGCTGGCTTTGGATTGCGGAAGCCAGCCGACCGGGGGGAGCACACTTGTGAACTCAGACAGGAATGCTCCGGTGATCACCGTGCAGAACCTGACCATGGCCTACGGCAGCTTCGTGCTGATGCGGGATTTGAATTTCACGGTTCGGCGCGGGGATATCTTCATCATCATGGGCGGCAGCGGCTGCGGGAAAAGCACGCTGCTGAGGCATCTGATCGGGCTGCTGCCCCCCGCCGAGGGCCGCATCCTGTACGAAGGGGTCAGCTTTTGCGATGCAGCGCCGGAAACCCGCTCCGCCCTCATGAAGCGCATGGGGATCCTGTACCAGAGCGGCGCCCTGTGGAGTTCGATGACCCTGGCCGAAAACGTCGCCCTGCCGCTCGCGCAATACACGGATCTGAGCCCCGGACAAATCGAGGAGCTCGTGTCTTTCAAGCTGGCGCTCGTCGGTCTTTCCGGCTTCGAGCAGTACTACCCATCCGAGATCAGCGGCGGCATGCGCAAGCGCGCCGGACTGGCGCGCGCCCTGGCGATGGACCCCGACATTCTGTTCTTCGACGAGCCCTCCGCCGGCCTCGATCCGGTCAGCGCCAAGCGGCTGGACGACCTGATTCTCGAGTTGCGGGACAATCTCGAAGCGACAGTGGTGGTGGTCACGCACGAATTGCAGAGCATCTTCGCCATCGGCAGCAACTCCGTGTTTCTAGACACGCAGACCCGGACCATGATCGCTTCGGGCAATCCCAGCATGCTCCTGAAAGAATCCCGGAATCCGACCGTGCGCACTTTTCTCACCAGGGGCGTGGAATAAAAGGAGACAGGGGGCCTTATGTCGAAACGGTTCAGCAGTACAGCCATCGGAATATTTGTCATCAGCGCCATCGGGCTGCTGGTGGCCGGACTGCTCATCTTCGGGAGCGGCAGTTTTTTCAAGGACAAAAGAGAATTCGTCCTCTTTTTCGACGGGTCGGTCAAGGGTTTGGCGGTCGGGGCGCCGGTGGTTTTCAGAGGTGTGGAGGTAGGCTCGGTGAAAGAGATCCTTTTCAAAGCGGACCTCGATACGCTGGACATCAAAATTCCAGTGATCATCGAAATCGACAGAGAGCGGTTCGGACTCAGGGCCGAACATCGGCGGGCCGACATCCCCAAAATGATCGAAAAAGGTCTCAGGGCTCAGTTGGGCACGCAAAGCATGGTGACAGGCCAACTGATGATCGAGTTCGACTTTCTACCGGAAACGCCCGTGCGCCTTGTGAACGCGGACATGGGTTATCCTGAGCTGCCCACGGTTCCTTCGAAGCTGGAGCAGTTGGCCGAAACTATTTCCGAAATTCCCATCCAGAAGATTTTCGCCACCCTCAATGAGACTCTAACAGGTTTGGAAAAAGTACTCAAAGCCCCTGAACTCAAAGATACCCTCTTTTCCATCAAGTCAGCCGCCGAGGGCGCCGACCGCCTCATGCGCCATGCCGACGAACTCGTGGTCCGCACAGACAGGCATATCGATCCCACCCTGCAGCAGTTAAGAACGGTTGCCCGCGATGCGGGTTCACTGCTCACGAACCTCGAAAGGGAGCTTGCCTCGGTGTCCGCACGGATCCGTGAAACGGCCGCCGCCGCGACCGCCGCGATGAGGGAGGGCGAGGAAGCCATGCAGACCGTACAGGGAATCGCCGCAACTGATTCGGAAATGGTCACCGGGCTGTCTGTAGCCTTGCGGGAGTTGTCGGCCGCCTCACGTTCCGTCAATCTCCTGGCCGAACAACTGGAACAATACCCGGATTCCATCATCCGCGGCCGGACCGCCTCGGGAGGTGAACAATGAGCGGGAAAAAATCGATCGTGCTGCTTGCAATCGTCGCCGGCGCGCTGCTCCTGCCGGGTTGCTTCACGGGCGGCACAAAGCAGAACACGAGATACTATATGCTGAATGCCGCCGGGGGAGCGCCCCGCACGATTAAAACAAACACCGCGCCCGCGGAATGCATTCCGATAGGGGTCGCTCCGGTGGTGATACCGGAGTATCTGGACCGGCCCCAGATCGTCACGCGGATCAGCCCGACGCAGATCAACAAAGCCGCGTTCCACCGCTGGGCGGAACCATTGACGGTGAATTTCGGCCGCGCCCTGGCGGAGAATCTCTCTCGCTACACTTGCGCTGAAAAAATCTTTTTCCCCTATGTGCAAGGGAACGGTTCGCTCTTCCGGGTAAAGGTCGAAGTATCCCAATTCGATGGGGTTCTGGGCGGCGCCGTCGAGCTGAAAGTCCGCTGGTCCATCTTCGAAGGCAATGCGCTCCAGCCGAGACTGACCAGATTGAGCCGGTACGCCGCCGCCGCGGATTCCTCGAGCTATGAAGACCTGGTCTTGACGATGTGCCGCACGCTGGAAGCCTTCAGCCAGGAGGTTTTCGACGCTTTGATCAGTCTCAGAAAAGCTTCTCCTTGAGGCACGGCCGCGGACATTGGCGCGCGGGAGCCGGGGATGCGGGTTCAAGCGTATCGATCAGAAAACGAAAGGAGGTCGGATGAATAAGGCACGCGTATTGATGATTGTTATCCTTCTCGGCGCCGGCGTGCTCGCGGGCGGTTGCGGGAGTTCTACACAGGTCCAACAGGCACCGCAGAGCACTCTGGGCCAGGAACTGCTGGACCTGGATAAGGCGCGCAAGGAAGGCCTCATCACCGAAGAGGAATACGGTAAGTTGAAAAAGGATATGATCAAAAAGTATGCCGATTGAAAAAGACTGCCCGCCCACGCAGCACCTCGTTTTCAGCAGGGTGTTGAAAACGGACATCTGGTCCTCGAGCCGGGCGCCGGCTTTCGCAAAGCGCAGCACAGCCAGGCTGCCTCAGGCAATGCATTTCAGCAACTTGGCAGAGAGGAATTGATCATGCCTGACGTCCAATTTTACGACAAAACCGAAACGCTGAAGAACGGAGTCGCGGTCAGGATAAGGTCGATCAAGCCGGACGACAAGCAAAGACTTTGGGAGGCGTTCCACAATCTGCAAAGCGAGTCGGTTTACACCCGGTTCTTCCACCATAAAAAATCGCTGACCGCTGAAGAACTCGCGGCAGCAACTGAAGTAGACTTCGATTCGGTGGTCGCCCTGGTGGTCACGCGTGCGGCAGAGGGGCGCGAGGCGATCATCGGGGGTGGCCGCTATGCGGCCTACCAGGACGGGGGTGTGCGCGTGGCCGAAGTGGCTTTCACGGTAGAGGAAGACTACCACGGCCATGGTATCGCCGGGCTTCTGTTGCGCCACTTGGCTGCCATTGCACGTCAGGCGGGCGTGGCGCAGTTCAGGGCCGAAGTACTTTCGGACAACAAGGCGATGCTGCGCGTATTCGCCCGCAGCGGGCTCCCGATGAAGAAGAAAACCGAAGGCGGCGTGGCGCATGTCGATCTTGCGTTGACGGACCCCCGCCCGGCGTGACGGATCGGAGCGCAGCAGCGGAGCGCTCCTTGGGCAGAAGGAGACCTGATGAGGCACGGATTAACGGCAAACGCCATTCGCGTAATGCAAACGGCGCCGATCATCAGCCTGGTTGTCATTTGCTTCCTGAGCACTCTACCCGGAGCATTTGCGGCCGGGCCGGGATTTTCGGGAATTACCGCAACCGCCGACTCGGCGGAAACGGTCGCCAACAATCCTGCAGGCATGATGCGCCTCAAAAAGCCGAGTTTGTATGGAAATCCCTTGATCATGTACACGCGCAGCGAGACCGAAGTGAGCGCGCCAAGCACCGGCCGCAAGCAGACCACCAGCGACGAGTCGTTCATCGCCATGCCGGGACTTTCGTACGCACGTCCGCTTGGCGAGCGCTGGGCCATCGGCATCGGTCCCAATGCGGCGATGGGGTTAGGCGCCAGTTACGATGACGAGTGGGTCGGCCGCTACCTGATCCAGGAATGGTCGCTGACCTTTGCCGGCCTGTCGCCAGCGGTGGCCTGCCGCTTCAACCGCCAGGTTTCGGTGGGGGCCTCGGCCCCGATCATGTACTCTCGCTACACGCTGGAGAAAGCCGTCTTCAATCTCGATCCCGGCGCAGACGATGGCTCGCTGGAACTGGAATCCGACGGCTGGGGGGTTGGCGCCACCATCGGAATTCTCTACGAGCCGACAGAAAACACCCGTTTCGGTCTAGTCTACCGATCCAAAATATCCGTGACACAGGAAGACACCCCCGAGTTTTCAAACCTGACACAGGAGCGAATCGATCTTTTGAACCGGTTCGGCGCCCTCGATCAGGAAATCTCCTTCGATACGAGCGCCCCGCAGATCGCGACCTTCGGGGTCTTTCACGATTTTCGAAACGGGTGGACCTGTTCACTCGACGCGGCGTGGGTGGACTTTTCCGACTGGGGCTTCGAAGACGTTGCGGTCGGTGATTCCGAAGTTACAACACGCTCCGGCAATTACAAGGATATCTGGGCCGTTTCGATAGGCATCAACCGCGAGCTGACCCCGAAGTGGATCGCCGGCAGCGGCGCCTTCTACGCCTCTTCGCCGCTCGATGACGAAGATCGCACCGCCTTCACACGCTTTGACGAAATGTGGGGTCTAGGTCTGGGTATCGAATATCATTTTCAACGGGAACGAAGTGTCAGCTTCGACATGACCTACATCCAGTTCGGCGAGGGCAGGTTCCAGGTGCAGGACGCGCCTGTGGTCGGCGATCTCGAAGGCGAGTACACGACCAATTACGCAATCGTGTTCGGGGTGGCGGTCACGCATTGAGGCCAGTTTCTTCACCCCGGAATTTGCAGGAAACTAGTTACATAAAGGAGTATTACATGCGGCATAAAAGTAGAATTTTCTTGCTGACGGCGGCCTTGATGGTTTGTCTTTTTGCGACAGGCCCCTTCGCTTCCTGGGCCCAGGACAGCCCCACCAGCACGATGCAGATCCTGCACGCCAAGATCAAAGCCGACAAAAAGCTTCTGGTTGCAATGAATATGGAATTGACCGAATCGGAAGCTGAAAAGTTCTGGCCGATTTACGAGGCCTACCAGAAGGATCTCGATGCAGTAAATGTTCGCTTGTCAAAAATGATCGCGGACTACGCCAGGGACTACCAGGAAGGAAATTTCAGCGACCAGAAGGCGGGCAAGCTCATGTCCGAACTCGCCGCCATACTGAAGGCCGATGCCGGGCTCGTAGAGTCCTACGCGCCGAAGTTGAGCAAGGCGGTGCCGCCTCTCAAGGCCGCCCGCTACCTACAGATCGAAAACAAGATCCGGGCTGCCGTCAGGTATGAACTTTCCGACAGCATTCCGCTGATCCAGTGAGCGGTACCAAGCAAATTACGGCGGTTAAGGGCTTTTACCGCCAGGGAGGGCAACATGAGAGCAGCCACTTTTCAGTTCGTGATGTTTCTGGGCGGACTCCTGATCATCGGGTCCGTAGCAGCCCAGGACCTGATTGTTTTTCCGAAAGAGGGTCAGAACCAGGAGCAGATAGAGAAGGACAAGTACGCCTGCCACGTCTGGGCGAAGCAACAGACCGGCTTCGATCCGATGCAAGCCGCGCCGTCGCCCCAAACTGCCTCCGATCCCGCATCGACGACCGGCGGCGCAGTCAGAGGCGCCGCCAGAGGCGCGTTGCTGGGGGTGACCGTCGGAGCGATCGCCGGAGATGCCGGAAAAGGGGCCGGCATGGGAGCGGCCGCCGGCGGTCTTCTGGGTGGCATGCGCAGCGCCGACCAGAGAAGACAGCAGCAGAAGGCGGTGGAATTGGAAAATCAACAGCAAACCGCGGCTCACAGCCAGAAACGGGACGCGTACAACCGCGCCTGCGGAGCCTGCCTGGAAGCCAAGGGGTACACCGTGAAATGAAAAAGGCTCGGGAGAGGAGCAATCCATGAAGACAAAGTTCAGCGTAGCTTTGGTGATTTTCCTGCTCTGCGGCACTCCCGTGCTGTCCTCGGCGGGGGGTTTCGACGGCAGCCAGCCGATGGTCTGCGCCACCCTGAAAGTCATCGAATGCACGCCGCTCGACAGCTGCAGCGAAGTATCTCTGGAAAGTGTGGGCCTGCCCCGGTTCGCCGTCATCGATGTTCCCCAAAAAGTCATCCATCCAACCGGCGATGCGGCAGCGGAGCGCGTCAGCGCTATCGAACGGATGGAAACCGTGGACGGCAAACTCATCCTGCAGAGTGCCGAAGAGGGCCTCGAAGGCATCAGAGACGGACTGGGCTGGACGATCGCGATCGTCATCGAAACCGGCGAACTTGTGCTGACGGCCTCCGGTGACGGCGTGGCGTTTGTTGTGTACGGCGCGTGCACCACCCAGCCCTGAAGAAAGGCAACGCGCACAGGGAGGCATCGATGAAAAAGGTAAAAGCCGGTGCCGAGCAACGGCGACTCGCCGAAGCACGCAAAGGCATACCGTGGCGCAAGTGGGGACCGTACCTTAGCGAGAGGCAGTGGGGGACGGTCCGCGAGGATTACAGCGACAACGGCGATGCCTGGAACTTCTTTCCCCACGACCACGCCCGATCGCGGGCCTATCGCTGGGGCGAGGACGGCCTCGGAGGGATTTCCGACGACAGGCAACGACTCTGTTTTGCGCTTGCGTTGTGGAACGGTCGGGATCCCATACTCAAGGAACGGCTCTTCGGGCTCACCAACAGTGAAGGCAACCACGGCGAAGACGTCAAGGAGTACTATTTTTATCTCGACAGCACACCGACCCATGCCTACATGAAATATCTGTACAAGTATCCCCAGAAGGCCTATCCGTACGCCGATCTCGTGGACACGAACCGGCGTCGCTCGCGCCACGAGGTGGAGTACGAGCTGCTCGATACAGGCGTTTTCGATGACGACCGCTACTTCGACGTTTTCATCGAATACGCCAAAGCCGGTCCGGAGGACATTCTGGTTCAGATCGCGGTGGTCAACCGTGGTCCGGAGACGGCCGAACTGCACTTGCTCCCGACCCTGTGGTTCCGCAACACATGGGCACCCTGGATCTCACAGCCATCCGCAAAGCCCCTGCTCAGACAGGTCGAGGGTCCCCCAGGCGCAAGCGCCATCGCAGCGAATCACCCCTCGCTGGGGCCCTGCCATCTTTACTGCGAAGGCGATGAACCGCTGCTCTTCACAGAGAATGAAACCAATCACGCCCGCCTTCGTCTCGACTACCCCGACGCGGGCCCCTACCTGGAAGACGGCATCAACGAGTGCGTGGTCCACGGCCGCCGGGAAGCAGTCAATCCCGCGCGGCTCGGTACGAAAGCTGCGGCGCACTATCAACTGGAGATCGGATCAGGGCGAACGTCGCTGGTGCGGCTGCGCCTTACCAATCGAACCTGGGTCGGCAAAAACAGATTCACTCCTTTCGGCAGGGGCTTTGAAAACCTTCTGGCCGCGCGGATGAAGGAAGCGGACGAGTTCTACCGCAGTGTGACCCCGCCCGCGGCTGACAAGGAAAAGGCAAGCATCATGCGGCAGTCGCTCGCCGGCATGCTCTGGTCGAAGCAGTACTATTGCTTCGATGCCGATTCGTGGCTGACCGAGCACCGCGCCCACCCGCTCCATCACGGCAGCCGCGATTTCCGGAACCGGGAGTGGGTTCACATGATCAACGACGATATCATCTCGATGCCCGACAAGTGGGAGTATCCCTGGTACGCTGCCTGGGATCTCGCGTTCCACACGCTGCCGCTCTCGATCGTTGATCCCGATTTCGCCAAGGAGCAGCTGAGCCTGATGCTTCGCGTCCCCTATCTTCATCCCAACGGCCAACTGCCCGCCTATGAGTGGAACTTCAGCGACGTGAACCCCCCCGTGCACGCCTTTGCGACCCTCTTCCTGCACCGGACGGAACAGGCTATGGGTCGGCCGATCGACATCGCCTTTCTCAAATCGGTGTTCAACAAACTGATACTGAACTTCACGTGGTGGGTGAACCGCAAGGACCGCTTCGGGAAAAACGTCTTTGAAGGTGGTTTTCTCGGTCTCGACAATATCGGCGTCTTCGACCGCAGCGCCCCGCTTCCGACAGGGGGTTACCTGGAACAGGCGGACGGCACAGCCTGGATGGCGCTCTTCACGCAGAACATGCTCGAACTCGCCACGGAAATCACTGATCATGACCCCACTTATGAGGACATGGTGCTGAAATTTGTGGAGCACTTCTTGTTCATCGCCGCGGGCATGAACAAGCCGGGCAGCGACGGCATGTGGGACGAAGAGGACGGCTTCTATTACGACCTCCTGCGGCTCCCGGACGGCAGCGCCGTCAGGCTCAAGGTGCGCTCGATGGTCGGGCTGCTGCCCCTATGCGCCACGACTGTCATAGAGAAGTGGCAGCGCCTGAGCGTCCCGCGGGCAACGCACGCGGTAATGGCGCGCATGCGCCAGATGCCGGAACTGCTCGAAACCATTCATCCGACCGGTCCGGGCCACATGGGGGTCAACGAGCGCGGCATCTTCGCCCTGGTCAACCCGGAGCGGCTGCGCAGGATTCTCTATAGAATGCTGGATGAAGACGAATTCCTGAGTCCCTACGGCATCCGCTCGCTCTCCAAGTTCCACGCGCAGCATCCCTACATTTTCAAGGCGGGCGGACGGGAGCACCGCGTGGACTACCTCCCGGCCGAGTCGAACACCGGCATGTTCGGCGGCAACTCCAATTGGCGAGGACCGGTCTGGATCCCCGTCAACATCCTGCTGATCAGGGCCCTTCTGAATTTTTACCTGTATTACGGCAACAACTTCAGCGTCGAATGCCCGTCGCGTTCAGGGAGAATGATGAACCTCTTCGAGGTGGCCGGAGAGATCGCCGACCGGCTCATCCGCCTCTTTCTGCGCAACGCGCACGGCCGGCGGCCTGTTTACGGTGGGACGAAGAAGTTCCAAACCGACCCGCACTGGCGCGAGCATATCCTTTTTTATGAGTACTTCCACGGGGAAAACGGAGCGGGTCTGGGCGCCAGCCATCAGACCGGATGGACAGGCGCGGTCGCGAAGATTATCCAGCTGTTCGGATTGGTCGATGCGCATGAACTGATCGATTACGGCAAGTTTTCGGCCTTCGGCCGGGAGAAGGCCGAACCAGGGCGTTCAGAGCGGAAAACTGTCTCGGAAGAAGAACTCGTGCGGTGAAGGGCGGGTAGGGTCTCAAAGAATGATCATTGCATCCCCATAGCTGAAGAACCGATACTCCTGCCGAACCGCCTCGGCATAGGCGTCGAGAATTCTGTCACGGCCCGCAAACGCGGAAACAAGCATCATGAGCGTCGATTTGGGGAGGTGAAAATTGGTCACCATGGCATCCACCACCTTGAAGCGGTAGCCCGGATAGATGAAAAGATCACAGGCGCCGCTGCGCGCCTGGAGTTTCCCGTCCGCGCCGGCGCAATACTCCAGGGTGCGCACGCAGGTGGTGCCCACGGCTGTGATGCGGCGCCCTTGCGCCCTGGCGGCGTTAATCGTTGCGGCCGCCGCCGCACTCAGCTCGAACCATTCGGCATGCATTCGGTGGTCGCGGATATCCTCTACGCGCACCGGCACGAAGGTGCCGTAGCCGACATGCAGCGTCAAGGCGACAACCCGAACGCCCCCTGACTTCAAGCGCTCGAGCAACGATTCGGTGAAATGCAATCCGGCCGTGGGTGCGGCGATGGCGCCGCTGTGAGCGGCATAAACGGTCTGGTAGGTTTCGCGGTCGCGCGCAGTGTCGCCCCGCCGGATATACGGCGGCAGGGGAATATGGCCGACAGCGCTGAGGCGCCCGGCGAGTTCCGCCGGCTCCGCGTCGAAGGCGATCCGGCAGAAGCGGTCCGCATATCCGGTGACGCGGGCGCTGAGGCCGTGTTCGAAAAACAGGCGGCTGCCCGCGGCGGGGCGCTTGCTTGCCTTGAGCATGCAGGTGAAGATGCCTTCGGCAAGCCCCGCATGCCAATCCATGATCAGGAGTTCGACCTTCCCGCCGCTTTCCTTGCGCCCCAGCAGCCGGCCGGGGATCACGCGGGTATCATTGAGCACCAGCACGTCGCCGGGTGAGAAGCAGCGCGGCAGGTCGTGAAAGCGGTCATGGCGCAGTGCTCCGGAAGCGCGATCCAGAACCAGCAGCCGGGAACCGTCGCGCGCGGGCAGCGGGTGTTGGGCAATCAGCTGCTCCGGCAATCGGTAATCGTAGTCTTCGAGGCGGTACATCTCGGGTCAACTCACAAAACGCGGCGGCCGAGGTACACCAACAAAAGGCCGGCCAGCAGCAAACCGAACCCCAGCTGCCTCAGAACACCGTCCGGGGTTTTCGCCAGCTTGAGGAGCCAGCCCTTCATTTTCTCGGGGAAGGCGAAATAAGGCAGCCCTTCGATGATCATCACCAGCCCCAGAACGCACAAAAAGTCGCGCATCGGCGGTCTCCGCATCAGGGTACGAAAAAGGCATTGGTAGCGGGTCCGCCGATCTTTGTCAAAGTTAAATTCCCTTGACTTGACGCGGAAATTGATTGAAAGTCAGGCCATTTTCCGCTCCCGGCAAGCGCCGGGGGATCAACCCGAACGGAAAACCGCGATGGAATTCGAACCGGTCATCGGCCTTGAAGTACACGCCCAGTTGAATACGGCCACCAAGATCTTCTGCGGCTGCTCCACCCGATTCGGCGCCCCGGCCAACTCGCACGTCTGTCCGGTCTGCCTGGGACTGCCCGGGGCCTTGCCGGTACTCAACCGCAAGGTGGTCGACTATACCATGCGCATGGCGCTGGCCACCAACTGCCGGATCGCTCCCAGCAGCCGCTTCGCGCGCAAAAATTATTTTTACCCGGATCTGCCCAAGGGATACCAAATTTCGCAGTACGAACTGCCCATCGCGGCGGCAGGCCACCTGGATATCGACGTGAACGGCGGCACCAAACGCATCGGCATCACCCGCATCCACATGGAGGAGGACGCCGGGAAGCTGGTTCACGATCCGGTGGAATCGATCAGCCTGGTCGACCTCAACCGCACCGGCGTACCGCTGATGGAAATCGTCAGCGAGCCCGATCTGCGTTCGGCCGAGGAGGCGGGCGCCTACCTGCGCATGCTGCGCGCCATCATCCGCTGGATCGGAATCGGCGACGGCAATATGGAAGAGGGCAGCTTTCGCTGCGACGCCAATGTTTCCATCCGCCCGCGCGGTGAAACCCGCCTGGGTACGCGCACCGAATTAAAGAATTTGAATTCTTTCAAGCACGTGGAAAAGGCGCTGCGCTATGAGATTGCGCGCCAGACCGAAATCGTGCTCGAAGGCGGCACGATCGTCCAGGAGACGCGCCTGTGGGACCCCGACAAGAGTGTTTCGCTGAGCATGCGCGGCAAGGAAGAGGCCCACGATTACCGCTATTTCCCCGACCCGGATCTTGTGCCTCTGGTCATCGACCCGGAATGGATCGATGCGGTCCGCAAAGAACTGCCCGAACTGCCGCCGCAGCGCCGGGCGCGCTTTGTATCCCAATTCGGGTTGTCCGACTACGATGCCGGCGTGCTGACATCGAGCCGCGAACTGGCCGATTATTTCGAGGCCTGCCTGAGCCATTTCAACCAGCCCAAGCCGGTGGCCAACTGGATCATGGGGGCATTGCTGGCCTTGCTCAAGAGCCAGGACAAAGGCATCGAGGAAACGCCCATCCCGGCGGTCGGCCTGGCCGGCCTGCTGCGGCTGATCGATGCGGGCCGCATCAACGCGCGGACCGCCAAAACGGTTTTCGATGAAATGGCGGCAAGCGGGCGCACGGCCGAAGCGATCGTGGCCGAGAAGGGCCTGGCCCAAGTTTCCGACACACAGGCCATCGAAGCCGCCGTCGATGCGGTGTTGTCCCAACACCCCGGTGAAGTCGCCCGCTTTCGCAAAGGCGAAACCAAACTGCTCGGTTTCTTCGTCGGCCAGGTCATGAAAGCCACCAAGGGCCAGGCCAACCCGAAGATTCTCAATCAGTTGTTGAAAAGTAAACTCGAGTCGTAACGAGTTAAACGGGTTAAATGGGTGCATGAGGTTGATGAGTGCATGGGTTACAGCAACCTCATGCCCATAACCGCCAAGCATCCCAACCCATTAACCGATCAACCGCTCAACCAATTAACCGATCAAGGAGTCCCATGCTGCGCTTCCGGAACCTGATCCGCCTGTTCGTCGCTCTTGCCTTTCTGAGCCCGCTGGTCGCACTGGCCGCGCCCGTGAAGGTCGCGATTCTGCCTTTTCAGATCCACGCGGACAAAGACTATACTTTTCTGCAAAAGGGCATCGTGGACATGCTCTCCTCGCGTCTGGCCGTACCCGGCAAAACCGAGATTATCGACCCGCTGACCACGTCCCAGGCGGTCGAATCGATCAAGGGCTTCTCAGGCGACAACCTGGCGCTCATGGCGGCGGCCAAACTGCAGGCCGACCGCGTCCTGCACGGCAGCATCACCCTCTTGGGCGACAGCGTCAGCATCGACGCCAAAATGCTGGATGCCACCGGCACGAGCCCGCCGTTCACCTTTTTCAAGCAGACCCAGGGCATGAACGACGTGATCGCCCAGATCAACCTTTTGGCCACCGAGGTCAACGCCCAGGTATTCAACCGCGCTCCGGCGGCGGCCGCCGCCGCGCCGAGCGCCCCCCCGGCGGTGGATCAAAACGACGTGCGCACCCATCCGGAAAAGCTGCTCCAGCAGGATCAGTTCGTGGAGCGCGGCGCCTCTCCGCTGGAGTCGGAAGAAGGCGGCGACGCCAGTCCGCTCAATCCGGGCTTCGTGCGCCCGGCCGGCGAAGGCAAAGGACCGGTCTTCTGGAAGAGCCGCAATTTCGCCTTCGTGATCACCGGCGTCGCAGTGGGCGATGTGGACAACGACGGTTTGCAGGAGACGGTGATCGTCACCCCCGACACGTTGCAGATCGTGCGCTTCGAACAGGGCCGGATGCAGGAGTTGAAGAAGATCGAGACCGCCCGCTTCACCCAAAACGTCGGCGTCGACATCGCCGACATCAACGGCAACGGCATCGCCGAGATCTTCGTCACGGCCCTGAACAGCGGAAGAAATCAAGTCCGATCGACGGTTTATGAGTTCTCCAAGAAGGATTTCGTCCAGATCGTCGAGACCGCGCGCTGGTATTTCCGGGTGGTCCACCATCCGGTCCGCGGAAAAGTACTCCTGGGGCAGCGCCAGGCGGCCGGCAAGGAACCCTTTGCCGAAGAGATCGTCGAACTGGAATGGAAGCAGGGCGAATACCAGACCGCCGTCCGCATCCTTCCCGGGCGGCGCTTCAACGTGCTGGGCATGACCCTGGGCGATGTGATGAACGACAAGAATGAAACGGCGGTCGGAATGAACGATTTCGACAAGCTCATGCTGGCCGAACTGAACGGCAAGGAGGTGTGGACCAGCTCCGATCCGTACGGCGGCAACCCGATCCACGTCAACTTGATGGTCGATGATAAAGGATCTCCGGCCAACAAGGCTTATTTGCCGACGCGCATCATCATGGCCGACCTGGAGAACGACGGCAAATACGAGGCGATCGTGGCCCGCAACGACGAGGTTACCGGCCGCAAGCTCGCCAACCAGCGCATCTACCGCAACGGCCAACTCACCGGCTTGCAGTGGAACGGGCTGGGCATGAGCGAGATCTGGCACACCCGCAAAGTCTCCGGGCACATCCAGGATATCGCCCTGGGGGATTTCGACAACGACGGCAAGAACGAAATTCTCTGCGGCATGGTGCTCAAGGAAGGCGTCCTGATCGGCACCGAGGAAAAGAGCACCCTGATCGCCTACGAAATTCAAAAGTAATTCATCGACGCATTTCAGAGCGGCGGGGAAAAGCGTGATCCCCGCCGCTTCTTTTATTTATACACCACCCTCGCGAGGGAGGCTGCGGGCGCGCGGGGTTTCCAAGCCTTTGCCAAATGGCGGCCGCCTCGCTGTGTGCTCTACGCGGCGGTCCAAACCTTCGGCGGCCCTGGCACCTGCGTCATCCTGAAAAGGTCGTTTCGTGAGTCCGGTACGTGCAACGCCATAGGGTCACGCGCCTCAGCGTGCCCTCTCCTTCACCCGCCGCCCCGCGTCTCCGTGCTCGGCCCCCGGCCCTGGTTTACATTCCCGGCTTCCTCCCGCGTTCGGCCGGCCCTTGACCCTGCTGCCGCCCCTTCACCTAAGGTTAGGTCACTGGAGGACACCCCTTCAGGACATTGCCCATTCTGGGCGCGCCCATAAAAAAAGCCCGGAGCCTTGCGGCCCCGGGCCTGACTGACTTCTTATACTTCGGTTGCAGTTGCTTCTAAATTAGAAGTTGATCTGCCATTTCAAACCGAGGTAGGTGACTTCGCCGAGGTCTTCGGCATCGATGCCGAGATCGTCGCCTTGCAGATTGATCATACCGACTTCGGGCACGACGAAGAAGCCCGGGGCGATGGTGATGACCGCGTTGGCATAGTACTGCCATTCCTCGAGCGAGGCATCGTCGAAGGCATCGTTCTCATACTGAGCGTAGCCCACACCGGCTTCGAACGCCAGGGTGTCGCTGACTTTGAAGTTGGCCACGAACATGGCCTGCAGGGCATCGCTGTCTTCGGTGTCATCGCCGTCGAGGACGGGGCCGTACAGACCAATGATATCGTCCCTGTCGATCGCGCCGTAGGTGGCCGTGGTGGCGCCGTAGGAAGCGTAGTTCTGGCCCATGTTGACCGCGGCCGAAAGGGTGACCGGTCCGAACATCACGCCGCCGCCCACGCCGATGGTGTACGCATCGACATCGACCGTATCTTCGTCCGCATCTTCCAGTTCATAGGTCTGGTAGCCGGCGAACACATCGATGAAGAAGACGTCGCTTTTCAGGTTGTAGGAAGCCTCGAACTTGGGCAGGCTGACATCCACATCGGTGAAGCCACCCAGCTCATCGGTGCCGGCGGTCGGGGAGACCAGGGCGAACTTGAAGCCGTCGATGGTCAGCTGCACCATGGCGCGGCGTCCGGCGTAGAACTGACCGCGGCCCAGCAGGTCGCCGTCTTCGCCGAAGACCGAGTTGCTGTAGAAGTAGTTCGAGGTCGGGGTGTAGGTCTGACCGACCAGCAGGCTGCCGGAACCGAAGTTGTAGGTACCGTACAGTTTGCGGATGCTGGCGTTGCCGCCGCCCGCGCCGTACTCGAACGCGCCGCCGATCTGATCGTTGACCTTCACGTTGGCGCCGATGCGGCTGTTGCCCTGCAGAAAGTGCTGCAGACCTTCGTCATCACCCACGCCCAGATCTTCCAAATCTTCCGGGTCGAAATCGGTCCAGAAAGTCGCCATGCGGGCGCTGCCGAAGAAGTTCCATTCGGCGGCCATTGCCGGGGCAGCCAGCCCCAGGACGAGCAAAATCACCAATAATTTCTTCATCTGTTGTCCTCCTAACAATTTGAGTGCCATTTGGTTGCCAAACCAAAAAAAATAGCCAAATCCATCTAATTATCTCCACTTAAAGTTATGTCCCCCGACCACCTCCTTTCGCGTCAGCATGCGGTAAAACCGCACATCCTTACCATTCGGAAATCGAGCCTAACTTTAATCTTGGCGATAACTAGTAAATCCGGCCAACCAAAAAATTCCAAAAACATCTACCAGGCGTCCGGTGAAAAGTCAAGGGGCATCGCTCCAGGTCTTCGAAGACAAAAAATGCTTTCCCTGCGGGGACTTGGCATCGAAGCACCTTTTCCGAAAGAAAAAAAATCGGCCTGCCGCAAAGAAATCTTCGGCAACCCGGCCGGCCGGGTGCGCGCCGTGGGAATTCGGGAACAAACCCGCAGCGAAAGTGTTTTGTCAGGCACTTCTTCCCCTGCCCGGGTCGGGGAAATAAAGATTCCGGGCCGTAAATGATTCATCGTAACGCCTCGAACGCTTATATCGTCCGCTCGAAGAACAACCTTTAGAATTATTTTACGCGCCCAAAGGCTTTTTCGATCTCCCAGGCGCTCCAACGCACGCAGGTCGGTCTTCCGTGAGGGCAGTGGGCTGGGTTTTCGCATTGGTCGAGGCTTTCCAACAGGTGGCGGATCTGCTGCCCCGAAAGGCGCTGGTTGGCGCGTACCGCGTGGTGGCAGGCCATCACCATCCGGCAGGCGTCCAGTTTCCCGGACAAGGCGGTTTCCCGGCCGACCTGCATGGCCGTTTCGGCCAGTTCCAAAACCAGCCGTCCTGCGGCGTGCCGGTCCAGAAGCGCGGGCAGGGCTTTCACGGCAAATGTGGTGCCGCCGAAAGGCTCGACTTCCAGCCCCAGTTCGGCCAGCCGGGGGATCAGCGCAGTGAGGGCCGCGGCTTCGCCGAACCCCAACTCCACCGTTTCCGGCACCACGAGATACTGGGCTTCCGGCCGGCCGGCGTTCCGGGCGAGCGCCTCGTAGACGATGCGTTCATGCGCCGCGTGCTGGTCGATCAGCACGAGGTCGGCGCCTTCCTGGCACACGATATAGGTGCCGCGCAGCTGCCCGATCACGATGAGGTCGGCGAAGCGCCTGCCGCGCCAGAGCGGTTGCTGGGCCTCGGCGGCGGCTGCCGTTGCGGGAGGCAGCCCCGCAGCCGGTGGCCCGAAATCGCCCCCAGCGGCCCCCGCACCGGTGCGCGCCTGGGGAAAGGAAGCGGCGCCCCATGCAACATCCAGGCTTTTCAGGTATTCCGGAGCGGATTCGGCCACCGCGTCCGGCTTTGCAGGGTCATCCAACTGCGGGCCGCGCAGGGGAACCGCCCGGGTCCGGGCCAGGGCCTCGCGCACCGCGGCATACACCGCCTGATGGATCTGGCGGGCCTGAACGAAACGCACTTCATGTTTGGTGGGATGCACATTGACATCCACCTGATCGAAGGGCAGTTCCAGGAACAGCACGGCCGACGGAAAACGTCCTTTCATCAGCCGGCCGCTGCAGCCCTCCAGGAGCGCGTGCTGGACCATGCGGTCGCGCACGCGGCGGCCGTTCACGAAAATATAGACGCCGCGCGCGGTGCCGCGCGAGAGGGAGGGCGGCCCCAGCCAGCCGCGCAGTGAGAGCGCAGCGCAGTGCGCCGCGACCGGCAGCAGATCGCCGCGCGGCACGCCCAGGATGTCGGCGGACCGTTCGGCCGCATCGTCCGTCTGCAGCCAGCGGCACACCATTCTGCCGTTGTGGTTCAGGCGGAGGTGGAGCCCGGGCCGGCCCAGGGCCGCGCCGGCCAGCATGTCGGCGATATGGCCCATCTCGGTGGCGGTCGATTTGAGAAATTTGCGCCGTGCGGGTGTATTGAAGAAAAGCCGGGTCACCTCGACCAACGTGCCCGGCGGCGCGCCGGCCGCTTTGACTTCCACGATCTTGCCGCCTTCCACGCGCACTTCGGTTCCGGCTGCCGCGTCGGCGGTGCGGGTGGTCAGCACAAGGTGCGAAACGGCGGCGATGCTGGGCAAAGCCTCGCCCCGGAATCCCAGGGTGCGGATGGCGCAGAGATCGTCGTCGTTTTGAATCTTGCTGGTGGCAAATCGCTCAACGGCCAGCAGGGCATCGTCCGCATGCATGCCGCTGCCGTTGTCCGCCACCCGGATCAGGCTGCGGCCGCCGTTTTCGACTTCGACCACGATGCGCGTGCCGCCGGCGTCCAACGCATTCTCGACCAGTTCCTTGACCACCGAGGCGGGGCGCTCGACCACTTCGCCGGCGGCGATTTTGTTGGCCAGGACTTCAGGCAGGATGCGGATGCGGGACATGGCGAGATTCTATTGTAAACTGAAGCAAAAAGATGCAGCACCCGACTCTTTACGAGCCCATCTTTTTTGATGGACTCGTAAAAAGGGCAGATTAACCACAGAGGGCACTGAGAACACAGAGGTAATTTCTTGAGAATGTTTTTCTCCGTGTCCTCTGTACCCTCTGTGGTTTAAAAACACCTATTACGATTCATCAAACTTTTTTTAAAAACTTCATTAAATACTCGCTCTCTTTCGGGGAGAGGTTGAACCGCAGCCCGGCCTCCTCGACCAGTTGCGTCAGGCTTTTGTCGGGACGGTCCAGGCGTTCGGCGTCGATCCAGGTGACCGCTTTGCGCAGTTCCTCGCCTTCGGGTTGGATGCTCATTCACGTTCCTTTCTCAGAGCGGCGGCCGCCGCCGGTGAACGTCGGTGGCTTGTTCGAAGTTGTAGGCCGCGCGCAATATTTGCGCCTCGTGGAAATGGGGCGCCAGCAACTGTAGTCCCACGGGCCGTCCGTCCCGGCTGAACCCGCAGGGAACCGAAAGCGCCGGCAGGCCGGCCAGGTTGACCGACAGGGTGTAGGCGTCGGAAAGATACATGGCGAGCGGATCGTCCGCAGTGGCCCCCAGAGGCGGCGCCGGGGTGGGCGCCACCGGGGCGGCGATCACATCGCAGGCTTGAAATGCGGTTCGGAAGTCGTTCATGATCAGCGTGCGCACCTGGGAGGCCTTGTGGTAGTACGCCTCGTAATACCCCGCGGACAGGGCATAGGTGCCCAGCAGGATGCGCCGCTGAACCTCGGGACCAAACCCCCGGGAGCGCGTGGCGCGATACATGTCCATCAGGCCGGTTTCCGCTCCGCAGCGCAAGCCGTACTTGACGCCGTCGTAGCGCGCCAGATTGGAACTCGCTTCGCAGGGCGCGATGATGTAGTAGGCGGCAACGCCGTACTCGGTGTGCGGCAGGTCGATGGGAACGGTTTGCGCGCCCAGTTCCTCCAGCGTCTGCACGGCCTGGCGGACCGCCGCGGCCACCTCGGCGTCCAGGCCGGGACTCTCGAAATAGGCCGGAGCGATTCCGATGCGCAATCCCTTGAGCCCCGGCTGCAGGGCGGCGCTGTAATCCGGCACCGGATGCGCGACGCTGGTGGAATCGGCCGGATCGTGCCCGGCGACCGCCTGCAGCAGAATGGCGCAGTCCGCCACGTTTTTCGACAGGGGGCCGATCTGGTCCAGGGAAGATGCGAACGCCACCAGCCCGAAGCGCGAAACCCGGCCGTAGGTTGGTTTCAATCCCACCACGCCGCAATGGCTGGCGGGCTGGCGGATCGATCCACCGGTATCGGAACCCAGGGCGCCCAGGCACAGGTCGGCTGCCACGGCGGCGGCCGACCCGCCGCTGGAGCCGCCGGGCGAACAGGCGAGGTTCCATGGATTGCGCGTCACCTGGAAAGCCGAGTGTTCGGTCGTCGACCCCATGGCGAATTCATCCATGTTCAGCTTGCCCACGATCACGGCCTGCTGTGCCGCCAGACGCTGAACCACGTGCGCGTCATAGGGCGGAACGAAGGTTTCCAGAATGCGCGACCCGCAGGTGGTGCGGATTGCGCGGGTGCAGATCAGATCCTTGATGCCCAGCGGGATTCCAGTCAGCGGCGCAATGCTGCCGCGCGCGACGGCCGCATCGGCCTCTTGCGCCTGGGCCAGGGCCTGCTCGGCGGTCACGGTGATGAACGCGCCGATTTCACCGTCCTTGGCGGCGATCCGCTCCAGGACGGCGTTCGTCAGCTCGACCGAGCTGATTTCCCGTCGGCTGATCAGATCGTGCGCCTGGGCGACCGTCAATTCGGTCAATGTCATGCGATGCTTCTCCACTTGAAATATAGCCGCTTCGATTTCACGATCTGGGCCACCTCCGGATGATCTGCAGAATCTCCCGGACATAGGCGCATTCGCACCGCGCAGGGCACGGCTGCAAATCATCGGTGTGCAGGCAGTGACCCGGGCACTGGGCATCTCCCGTGTGCCGTGTCTCGAAAAGCGGGCCCGCGTATAAATCCAGAAAAGCGCTGGCTTTTACGGCCAGAGTGCCTTTGCAGGCATGATTGAACAGAAACAACCCTGCATTCAGCCTGCCGAAATTGACCTGGTACCCGATCGGTTCCAGAGCGGCGTCGCCCAGAAATGACTCGCGCGTCGCCCAGGTGAACCGGCAAAGGGGACACTGCTTGAAAACCGCCGGTTGCGCCGCAGTCCCGGAGACCGGCGCCAGGGCATCATCGATGCTCATCCGGCAATCACCTTGGGCACGCCGAAGCTGCCGTCACGCGAAGCGGGCGCATTGGCCAGAACCGCCTCCGGCGACAGGGACGGCACGAGGCGATCCTCCCGGAACGCATTGACCAGGTCCACGGCATGGGCGGTGGCCGCCACCCCCTGCGTGTCGACCTGCTCCAATGTCCGCATGTAGTCGAGAACGGCGGCCAGCTGCCGGGCAAATGTTTCCACATCCTCTTGTGCGATCCGCAGGCGGGCCAACTCGGCGACATGGCGGACCTCTTCGGGGGTGATGGTCATACAGGCTCCTGCATCAGGTTTGACGGCACCGCAAAAAGTCCAAATCTGCGTTGCGCTCCATCCCGTTGTTCCTGCGGCATACTGCAGTACGCCTCGGGGCACGGGATTCGCGGCGCCCCGATCTTGAACTTTTTTCGGCGCCGTCGGTTTGGAGATTTTCTACCAACCCCTAATGGTTTTGACAGAACGTAAAAAGTATTTTTAGACCACAGAAAAACACAGAGGAAAATAATATATCTTAACAACTTACCTCTGTGCCCTCTGTGAGCTCTGTGGTTAATCCGCCTTTTGCGCGTCCGTCACAGCTGAAAGGTGAACGAATACCTTTCTTTAAACTTTCAGCTTTCTGCTCGTTGCCCCGGCAGTACCATGGTCCTTTTCGAAGTCGTCAAGTTTTCAGCCCTGGTTACGGCGTTCCTACGACTATGCCCTTGAACTGATCTCCTTCCAGCTTTTTGAGCATGTTCCGGGCTGCGGCGCGATCGTCGAAGGCGCCCACGCGGACGCGGTACCAGATCCCTTTGTCAGCCGATTCGCTGCGGATCTGATAAGCCGCATACCCTTTGGCGCGCAGCCGGGAGACCATTTGATCGGCGCCCGGACGATCTTTGAAGGCGCCGACCTGAACCGTGAACGCGCCGGCACCCGGTTTGGCGGGCGGCGCCGGCCGGGCAGCCTCCGGGCGAGGCGTTGCCGAAACGGGTTTGCTTTCCGCCGGTGCGGGTTTGTTCACCGGTTTGTCATCGGCTTTGGCTTTCTCGACCGGAGCGGGCTTGACGGCTTCCCGCGGCTTTTCCGCAGCTTCAGGGGGCGCGGTGGCAGCGCTCGGCTTACTCTCGACATCGAGCAGCAGCCGGGCCGCAGCGCCGGGCGCGGGTTTTGCGGCGGTTCCCGGCGCATTGCGGGACACCACGGGCGGCTGCCGCTTGGTTTCCTTCAGGGCTTCGTAAAATCCCAATTGGGTTTTTTGGTCGGTCTGGCCCGAGGCCTGCGCCTCCATGTCCGCCTGTTCCTTCTGCATAAGGGCCGTTTTGAGTTCAGACAGCTCTTGCTGCAGGAGGTCGGCTTCGAGCGGCACGGGTGCCGTTCCGCGGCCGACCAGAATGCCCAGGATGAACATCCAGACGGCGATGAACAGGATCAACAGGATCCAGACCGCCACGCCGCGCCGGGTCATCCGGACGATTGCCTTGGGTTCTTCGGCCACCGCTTTGCCCTTATCATTCATCCACGTTGTCGAAATTTGAACTTAAACCAGCGCCTCCACCGTTCTCATCCGAACCGCTTCCGGAGACACCGGCATCCATCACATCTGTTCGGGCGCCGAGACGCCGAGCAGCGTCAACCCGTTGCGGATCACCTGCTGAACAGCCGAAACCAGGCACAGGCGGCTGTTGGAAAGTCCGGGATCGTCGGTCAGCACGCGGTGCTTGTTATAATACGCGTGAAACAGAGCCGAAAGATTCATCAAGGCGAACGTCACGCGATGCGGGGCGAGCGTTTCGGCGCTGAGCCGCACCACCTCGGGAAAGCGCGCCAGGGCCTTGATCAGTTGAATCTCTTCGGCTTGCGTCAGCCGCGCGCCGCTGTCATCACGCCAGGCGACCGGATTCAGCCCCTGCTCGGCCGCCTTGCGCAGGATGCTGGCGATGCGGGCATGGACATATTGTATGTAGTAGACCGGGTTTTCGTTGGTCTGCTGTTTGGCCACTTCCAGATCGAAATCGAGGGGACTCGCATAGTCCCGGGTCAGGAAGATGAAACGCGCGGCGTCGACGCCCACTTCGTTCACCACTTCCTCCAAGGTCACGAAGTCGCCCGAACGCTTGCCCATGGCCACCGGCTGGCCGCCGCGCAGCAGATTGACGAGCTGCACCAGAATAACATCGAATTGGTCCCTGCGCTGCCCGAAGGCCTGCACCGCCGCGGCCATGCGCGGGATATACCCGTGGTGGTCGGCGCCCCAGACATCGATCACTTTTTCGAAACCTCTTCTGTACTTGTCCCGATGATAGGCGATGTCGGCCGCAAAATAGGTGGTCAACCCGTTGCTGCGCATCACCACGCGATCCTTCTCGTCGCCGTAGGCGCTCGATTTGAACCAGAGAGCGTCATCCCGGGTGTACACTTCGCCTCTGGCCTGAAGCTCTTCGAGCGCCTGGGCCACCAGGCCGTTTTCGAACAGGCTCTGTTCGCTGAACCAGCGGTCGAACGCGACCCGGAAGGTTTCGAGCCCCTTGCGGATGCCGAGGATGATGGCATCCGCCGCAAAGCGGGCGCAGTGGGCAACCGCCCGCTCCTCGTCGGCCAGGATGAACTCCCCGCCTTGCAGGCGGATCACTTCGCGGGCCAGATCGAGGATGTAATCGCCCGGATAGTGATCTTCGGGGAATGCCACGCTGTGGCCGAGCAGCTGCTTGCAGCGAAGATAGACCGAGCGGCCGAGCGTTTGAATCTGGCGGCCCGAATCGTTGATATAGTATTCGCGCTGAACGTCGTAGCCGCAGAATGTCAGAATCCGGGCCACGCTGTCTCCCACGGCGGCGCCGCGGCCGTGGCCCACGTGCAGAGGCCCGGTGGGGTTGGCGCTGACGAATTCGACCTGCACTTTCAGCCCGCGGCCCAGATTGTAGGAGCCGTAAGCGCCCTGCTGCGAAAGAATCGTCTGCACGACCGGGGCCCACGCGGAGGACTCGAGGAAGAAGTTGATAAAACCCGGTCCGGCAATCTCCGCGCGCTCCAGAAGATCGCCCTTGTTCAGGTACGATGTTACTACCTCGGCGATCCTGCGCGGCGGGAGGCGCTGCGATTTGGCCGCCAGCATGGCGAAGTTGGTGGCGAAATCTCCATGGGCTTCGGTTTTGGGCTCTTCTATTTCGACGCTCGGGAAATCGTCCGAGGGCAGTTCGCCCCGCGTGTACGCCTCGCGGGCGGCCTGCAGGATCAAGTCACGGATTTGGTTCTTCATGCCTTCAGCCTTTTAAATATGCGCAGTTTGGCAATTTAGCCGATCGATGACAACAAAATTTTTTCAAATAGAGAGTTTTCAAATGCAAGTCAACCGGGGTTTCGAAAACGGCATCGGACCAACTCGGCTTGACACGCTTTGCGCATATGTTTATTAACAAAGCCAATGCAGGCCGAACCCTGCGCCTTTCAACCTCAGCATGTATCCAGCCATCCCAACCACGAAGGTTTCCTTTTGCGGCGGAAGACCGTCGTCGGGACAGACGCGACAACCCACTTCGGCATTTTTAATTGACAGACAGGAGACCTTCCCATGCGACGCAATGTTCAGGTCCTCGTGATGGCGGCCGTGCTGCTTTCCGCATCCACGGCTTCCGCCCATTTCGGAATGCTGATTCCATCCGATTCGATGATCCTCCAGGATGACGACCGCACCCTTACGATGCAGTTGAGCTTCAGCCATCCCATGGAGATGGTCGGCATGGCGCTGGTGAAGCCCAAGGCCTTTCAGGTGGTTTCGGGAGGGCGCCGGCAGGACCTGCTGGCGCAGCTCGCACCCGTCGAGGTGCTGGGCCATCCGGCCTGGCAGCTGAAATACGGGGTGCAGCGGCCCGGTGTTTATATCTTTTACATGGAGCCGCAACCCTATTGGGAGCCGGCCGAGGATTGCTACATCGTCCACCTCACCAAGACCGTGATCACCGCTTTCGGGGATGATGAGGGCTGGGATGCCGAGATCGGGTTGAAAACCGAGATCGTACCGCTCTCCCGCCCCTTCGGCCTCTATGCGGGCAACCTGTTCCAGGGCGTCGTCAAGATGAACGGCCGGCCCGTGCCGTACTCCAGCGTAGAAATCGAATTTTTCAATCAGGATCGGAACGTAAAAATCCCCAACGATTATATGGTCACCCAGACGATCAAGGCCGACGCCAACGGCCTCTTCTCCTACAGCGTACCCGCCCCCGGCTGGTGGGGCTTCGCCGCCCTGAACCCTTCGGACCGCAAAATCGATTACGAAGGCACACCCAAGGAGGTGGAACTGGGTGCCGTCCTCTGGGTCGAATTTCATCCCTGGAACAAAAGGCCCTGAGCGCAAGGAGTGGCGGCATGCACATTTCGGAAGGATATCTGTCCGGCCCCGTGCTGATTTCGGGGGCCGCGCTGGCGGCCGCGGGCACCAGCCTGGGGCTTAAAAATCTTGATTACGACCGTATCGCGCAGGCCGGGATGCTGGCCTCGGCGTTCTTCGTGGCTTCTCTGGTGCACGTGCCCATCGGCCCGACCAACGCCCATTTGATCATGAACGGGATCGTCGGCCTGCTGCTGGGCTGGTCGGCGTTCCCCGTGATCGGGGTGGCGCTGCTGCTGCAGGGAATCTTCTTTCAATTCGGCGGCATCACCACCCTGGGCGTCAACCTGATCATCATGGCCGGTCCGGCGGTGGCGGTATATTGGATTTTCGGGCGATGGATCGGCCGTCCCGGCTGGACCGGGCATCTCGCGGCCTTTGGCAGCGGGGCCGGCTCCGTGGCGCTGGCCGCCGTGGTGATGGCCGCCAGCCTGCTGTTTACCGACGAGCAATTCCTGCCGGTTGCCGGAACCACGCTTGTGCTGCACCTTCCGGTCATGGTGATCGAGGGCATTGTGACGGCGTTCTGCATCGGCTTCCTGAACAAAGTCAAGCCGGAGCTGCTGCCGACCGGCCGAAACCTGGAAGCGCTTCAAAGGATGAATCATGGATCTCGGATGTAGCGCGTGGCGCCGGCTGGTTTTCTCTTTACCGGCGATATTGGCGGTACTTTGGGCGGTGCCGGCATCGGCCCACAAGGTATCGGTTTTCGCCTGGGTCGAGGGCGATACGGTTCAGACACAGAGCAAGTTCAGCGGCGGCCGCTATGTGAACGGCGGCCTCATCGAGGTTTACGATCCGGCTGGCCGCAAGCTGCTGGAAGGCCGCACGGACGACGCGGGACGTTTCAGTTTCGCGATTCCGCAACGCAGCGATCTCAAAATCGTGCTCACCGCCGGCAGCGGCCACGGCAATCAATGGACGGTGCGCGCCGCGGAACTGGGAGGCGACAGCGGCGCCGGGGCATCTCCGCGTTCCAATCCGGCAGCCCCGGCGGAACCGATGCCCGACGCGGCGGCCGGACCTCCCTGTCTGGACCGGCGCGAACTGGAAACAATCATCCGAACGCAGCTCGAAAAAGAACTGGCACCGCTGCGGGCCGCCATCGCCGAACAGGCCTGGGGGCTGCGCGACATCCTTTCGGGGGTCGGCTATATTCTGGGGCTTATGGGGCTGGCGAGCTACCTGCACTTTCGCAGGCGGAATTTAAAGGAAAGTCCCGGCGATGATCGATGAAGCGTTTGCCCAGGGGCACTCGGCCGTCCATCGCAGCAGCCCGGCGGTGCGCGTGGCGGCCGCCACGGCGTACTCGTTCAGCGTGGCTTTGACGCACGAGACCACCGCGTTGGTCTCCGCCCTGCTTTTTTCAGCAGGCTTGATCCTTCTGGCCCGCCTTCCGGCGCGGCCCCTGCTCCGCCGCCTCAGGGGCGCTCTCGGACTGCTGATCCTGATCTGGGCGGTTCTGCCGCTGACCTATCCGGGTGAGCCGCTGGCGCGGGTCGGACCGGTTGCCTTCAGCCGACCGGGAATCCTACTGAGCCTGCAGATCTCGCTCAAGACCACGGCCATTCTATTGGCCTACACCGCCCTGCTGGCCACGATGACGATTTCAACCCTGGGGCACACCCTGCACCGGCTGGGGATGCCGGCCAAACTGGTCCACCTGCTGCTTCTGGCCTACCGCTATACCTTCGTGATCGAACAGGAATACCAGCGGCTTTATCGGGCGGCGCGCATCCGCAATTTTCAGCCCGGCAGCAACCTGCACACGTACCGGACCTATGCCTATCTGGTGGGGATGCTTTTTGTGCGGGCTTCCGAACGTGCCCGCCGAGTGCACCTGGCCATGAAATGCCGCGGCTTCAACGGCCGATTCCACTGCCTGCGGCATTATGCCCGGACCGTATGGAGTCCTTTGCTGATGACGGGCATCGGATTGTTCAGCCTGGCGCTGATCGGATTCGATTTCCTTCGATAATCGGCCGGCATGCAATTCCCTGGCGGGCCGCTGGCGTGATGCCGCCGGTCTCAGGGCAATCCGGCCATGCGGGCATGCTGCCGGTCGGCTTTTTCGAGCAGCGTCATGCGCGAGGCCGTATCGAAGGCACCGCTGCGCATCAGGGTTTCCTTGAACTGCGCCAGGCCGAGGCGACACAAGGCGTACATGCTTCCATCGCGCGGATCGGTCCAGTGTTCGACAATGACCCCCTTGCCAAGGCTTTCCTGAATGAGCTGTTCCAGGCGGCCCTCCCCGCCCTCCGGCTGTCCGCTCGAAAGTTCGGTCACATAATCACGCAGAACCTTCCCCAACTCGCGGCGGGAGAGATTGTCGGCCGCGGTCCGGACGAGGATCCGGTTTCCCGAGCCGGCGGCGGCCATACCGACGCCGTGAAAAAGGCGGTCCGCACCTTCCTGGTACGCGCCGCTGCCTTTGACGGCCCAGGCAGGCGGCACCGGTGCGATTCTGACCGGATATTGGGGCTGTCCGGGCTGCAGAACGACCGGCGGCCCCGGCTCAGGGGAAGGGGGCGGCGCCGCGGGACGCTGCACGCAGCCGGCAAACCAAATCAAGATCCAGCATAAGAGGGCGGCTGCCACACGGGTTCGAGGCATTCGAATCTCCTTCCAGCGATAGGGATCCATTCAAAGGGGAATGCAAGTTAATCGATCCGGCCGGCGAATTCAAGCCATTCGGCGCGCATCGCCGTTCCGGGTTGAAGGCTCCCGCACGCTGGCAAAAGGTGCGGCCGGTACGCCGGGCAGCGCAGGGCGGACAAGCCGGCGGGGAACGCTGGCGGTCTGGCGGATAAAAAAAGCACCGAAGCGCTCGGTGCTTGATTTCTGGTAGGCACGGACAGATTTGAACTGTCGACCCCTACCGTGTCAGGGTAGTGCTCTCCCCCTGAGCTACGTGCCTAAAAAATGTGCGGTCTTGTTAACATCGGCGCGGACCCGCTGTCAAGCCCAAACCGGGCGGCTGCCCGGCCCGAAATCGATAATAGGCCGCGCTTCACCGCTGCTTGCGTGAGGGGCCGGCGCTCTGATGATTGTTCTCCTGCAGGATGCGCATCCCGAAATAGATGTAGTGCAAACCGGAAAGAATGGTCAGCGCCGCCGTGCCCCAATAGGCGAGGGGCAGCATGAAATCCGCCCTGAAACGGCCCGGGTCGAGCAATACGACGATCACCGTGACGATCTGCAGGGTTGTCGTGCATTTGCTGACGAAGGTGGGGCGCACTTCATATTTCTTCTCGGTGAGCGTGAGGGTCGCGATGCCAAGCAGAATGATCACATCCCGCGAAATGACGATTACCGAAAGCCAGTCCGGGATCGCGTCCATCACGGGCAGGGTGATGTAGGCGGACACGAGCAGCAGTTTATCCGCCATGGGGTCGAGGTAGGCGCCCAGGGCGGTCCGCTGGTTCAGCCAGCGGGCGATCAGGCCGTCCAGGCCGTCGCTCACCCCTGCGATGAAAAAAACCAGGAGCGCCATGTCGAATGAACGGCGCAGGAGTAAAATGACAAAAAGCGGGGTGAGCAGAATTCTCATCAGCGTAAGGATGTTGGGGATGCTGATGGTGGAGTGAAAACGCGTCACAGGATCTCCTGTCCCCTTAACAGGCTGTTGAAAAACGTTTTTCAACAGCCTGTCAGGCGCAGCGGGTACAATGCCGCCGGCCCCGGTCGTCCCGCTTCTCTCATCGGGGTTGAAGCTGCAGCCGGATGCCGCCGGTCCCGATCTCCAGAATGCTAATGCCGAAATTATCGTAGTTTTGCAACATCAGGGCGTCGGCGAGCGCGCGCGCATCTCCTGGATAGTCGACGCTGATCAGAGTTCGATCCTGCATCATCTCCTTGAGCTGTACGTTCTCGACCCCGGGCAGAGCGGCCAGCACGTTGCGGAAGCGGACGAGATCGGCGATATTGCCGCGGGTTCCCTCTACGGCCAGTTCCACGCGCCCTTTGCCTCCCACACCGACGCGGGCGTTGCGGAGTTGCTGGAAAAGCGGGCCGGCCGCAGCCCCCGCGACCTTGACCAGGACCTCGCGGCCTGCGGCCTGCGGATCATCGCCGCCGTTCAATGCAACCTGTTCGACATGTGCAACCCGTTCCCCGGTGTCGACCCGGTAACCGGAGATCTCGATCTTGCCGCGGAACGCCTGAAGGCTTCCGGTCATCGTATTGGGCGCCGCTTCGGCCACGGCCCGTCCGACGACCACCACATCCGCCCCCGACTGGCCGGCCAGAGCGACGGCTTCGGGGACCGTGAGCTCGGCGGCATAACCCATGCTCATTTGGCTCTGCTGCGGTTCGACCGACCGGAAGCCCTGGACCGCGGCCTCCTGGGCGAGAATACCGGCGGTGCTGATCGCTTCAGGAGGAGATTGACCGCTCCACCAGTAGCGTTCGGTGGGCTCCAGGATGTGCTTCTCGGCGATGCACCAGAGAATCCGGGGCGCACTCGACTTCTCGATGACCAGGCCGGCCTGCTTCAGCGAAGTCTTTATCTGGGGAACCGAAACCGAGGCTTCAAGCAGCACATGATAGATATTGCCCTGGGTGGCTTCGGTGAGTACGCGGTAGTTGCGCACGTACCGGTCGGTCTGGGCCAGAACGACTTGAGTCAGCAATGCGAATCGACTGCCGACCACTTCCTGGGGAATGATGTCGATCAGCACTTGCCCGATCGCGTTCACCAGACCCGCGGCGACCGCCTCTTCGCGGGTGGCCTGCATATCCTGGCTGCGCACGCGGCTGCTGCCGATGGCCTGCAGCGTCAGGGTGTCCGGAGTGCCCTGTGCCAACGCGGCGACGTGAGCCGTTCCGATCAAACCCAGCACGGTCAGGCAGAACAACAGGCGGGGGAAAGGTTTGGTCTGCATGTGAACCTCCTCGGGAACGCGGATCCCCGCCGGCGGGCGCCGGTATCGGGATCCACGCGATCTTCAGTGATTCCGGGCGATCGCATACGCGGCGATGTCGCTCAGCGTGGCGCGTGCGTCAGACGGCGGAAAGTGGTCCAACTGCCGCCGGGCGGAGTCGATGTGTCCGCGGGCGCACCGGCGGGTATAATCGATTCCGCCGTACGCATCCAGCAATCGAACCAGCCGCGCGAACTCATGGTCCTCGAAATCGGCGCTGCGGATAAGCTGCTCGATCCATCGACGGTCTCCAGGGTCGGCGACCCTGAGCGTGTGGATAACCGGCAGCGTCAATTTGCCTTCGCGCAGGTCGGCGCCGGGCTTTTTACCCAATACCGCCGAATCCTGGGTATAGTCCAGCAAATCGTCCGCCATCTGGAAGGCCATGCCCAGGTGATGGCCGAAGTCGCCCAGGAACTTGACCTGTGATGGCGCGGCGCCGGCCAGCAGAGCGCCGACCCGGCAGGCGCCTTCGAAAAGCACCGCCGTTTTGCAGCGGATCACTTCGTGGTAAGCGGCTTCGCTCAGTTCAAGATCGCCTTTGTGGAGCAGCTGCTGTATTTCGCCCTGCGACATGAATTCGGTGATGGCGGCAATGGTGTCGATCACGGAAGGCAGCTGCGTCCGGGCCGCGAGGGCGAGCGCGCGGGCCAGCAGAAAATCACCGGTCAAAACCGCCGTAGGGGCGTTCCAGACCTCATGCGCGGCGGTTCGGCCGCGGCGCACCCGTCCGCCGTCCACCACATCATCATGCAGGAGGGTGGCGGCGTGCAGGTATTCGAAGATCGTTGCGGTGCGCGCCGAACCGTCTCCTGAATCGCCGCACAGGCGCGCGGCCAGAATCATCAGCAGGGGGCGCAGCCGCTTGCCGCCCGCGAAGAGGATATGCCCCGCCACCCGGCCGACCAGCTCGAAATGCGGATGCAGGTTCTCCTCGAGCGCGGTCTCCACCGCCGCGAGGTCCCCGCGAACCGCCGCCAATATGCGCTGCTTGAGTTCGGTCATGCCGGTTCCCCGATCAGGTCGTAGTCCAGGGTATCGACGATATTCACCTCCACAAAATGACCGGGCAGAAGCACGGAGGGGCTGCGCACGAGCGTCATGCCGTCCACTTCAGGCGCCTGGCGCATGGTGCGTGCCGCGTAGAGCCCGGGTTCGAGCGGCTCCTCGACCATCACGGTCAAACGCCGGTCAAGCTGCCGCGACAGGTTGCGGCGCGAAATCGCTTTTTGGCGGTTCATCAGCCTGTTCAGGCGGCGGCGGGCGATCCTGGGTTCGACCGGGTCCGGCAGGCGATGGGCCGGAATGTCCTCGGCGTCCGAGTAGGCGAAGACCCCGAGATGATCGAACTGCACGCGATCCACAAAAGCAAGCAGGTGTTTATAATCGGTTTCGCTTTCGCCGGGAAAACCCACCAGCAGCGTGGTGCGCAGGGCCGCCGCGGGTACCGCCGCACGAATGGTATCGAACAGCCGCAGCAGATCGTCGGCCGTATAACGCCGCCCCATGCGGCGCAGGACCGGTGCTGCAGAATGCTGTACCGGTATATCGAAATAGGGACACAGGTTGTCATGTTCGGCAATGGTCTGCCAGACCGCCGGCGTGATGCTGGCCGGATGCCCGTAAAGGAAGCGTACCCACACGGCGGAATCCAGCGCCGCCAACGCGGCCAGCAGCCCTGCCAGCGAGGCCGGCGGGGATAGATCGTGACCGTAGGCCGTGCTTTCCTGGGCCACCAGGGTCAGTTCGCGGGCGCCGCCGGCGATCAGGCGGCGCGCCTCCTCCAGGACCAGCTCCTGCGGTCGGCTGCGATGACGGCCGCGCAATCGCGGGATAATGCAGTACGTGCAGCTTCGATCGCAGCCCTCGGCGATTTTCAAGTAAGCGGCATGCGTGACAGCCGGTGTGCGCCCGGGTGTCTGGAGGATATCGTGGCGTTCCGGGTCGGGCAGCAGGCAGGCACCCGGCTGCAGCCCGCCCGCCACCGCGGCCGCGATCCGGTCATAGGCGCCGGTGCCCAGGAAGAGATCCACCTCGGGCAGTGCGGCTGCGATTTCGCTGCCGTAACGTTGAGGGAGGCAGCCGGCCACGACCAGACGCCGGCAGCGGCCGGTCTGTTTATGGCGCGAGAGGGCCAGAATCGTGTCGATCGATTCATCGGCCGCCGACTCGATGAAGCTGCACGTATTCACCACGATCACATCGGCGGCGGCTGGATCGTCGACAATCCGCCAGCCGGCGGCTTTCAGTCGGCCGCCCATGGTTTCGCCATCGACCTGGTTGCGTGCGCAGCCCAGGGTTTCCAGATACACATCCATGCCACTGTTCCGTATCGAGCCCACAGGCCAAAAGACCGCCTCGAACGAGGCGGTCTTTCAGCAGGCGCTTTTCCGGGTTAAACGGCCGGGGGCTTGCACGCACCGGCAAACCCTCGACGCGCTGTCCCCTTGAAGCTCTATCCCTTCACTTTCTTGATGGCCTCGGTCATCAGCGGCACCGCCTCGAACAGATTGGCCACGATACCGTAATCGGCCTTGGTGAAAATGGGGGCTTCGGGGTCCTTGTTGACGGCCACGATGACCTTGGAAGAGGACATCCCGGCCAAGTGCTGGATCGCCCCTGAAATGCCGCAGGCGATATAAAGCGTGGGCGAAACGGTCTTGCCGGTCTGCCCCACCTGGTCCGCGGCCGAACGCCAGCCTTCGTCCACGGCGGATCGTGAGGCGCCCACGGCGCCGCCCAGCACGTCGGCCAGCGCTTCGAGGACCGAGTAGTCGGCGCCGCCCATCCCCCGGCCTCCGGAAACGACTACATCGGCTTCGGTCAGTTCCACTTTGCCGGTGTCGAGTTGTTTTCCGATCACCCGGGCTTTCGGCGCGGTGACAGGGACGGCGATCGTTTCGACATTCCCGGCGGCCGGCTTCCGGCTGGCGGTCATCGTATTGGGCCGCACGGCCGCAATCACCGGTGCACCGGTAAGCTCGACATCGGCCAGGATCTTGCCGCCGTACATGGCGCGGCGGGCGATCGTCTGTCCATTCTGATGGTCGATGGCGATGCAATCGGTCGCCAGAGCGGCATTGAGGCGCGCCGAGAGCCGGGCCGCGAGGTCCTTGCCCTGGCTGGTGGCGCCGAGCAGAATGATGGAGGCGTTGAGTGAACCGGTCACGCCGGCCACCACATCGGTGTACGCTTCGGTGGTATAATCGGCCAGCGCGGCATCATCGACCACCAACGTCCGGACGGCCCCGTATTCGGCCGCTTCCGAGGCAATCGCCGAAACCCCGCTTCCCAGGACCAGGGCGCAGAGTTGACCGCCTGTGCTTTCGGCGATCGTGCGCCCGGCGCTCAGCGCTTCATAGGTAACCTTGCGGAATCGACCTTCATTCTGCTCCGCGACGACTAAAACCGTTTGGGACATGGGCTGCTCCTTTATCGGTCATGCCCGGGCGCTTGGCGCGTGTGCGCCGGGGCGGATCATCATGTTTTGCGGATTGCACCGCAATGCGCTCCGAATCAGAACACTTTGGCTTCTTCATGCAGCAGCCGAACCAGCTCGGCCACCTTGGCCTGAACGCTGTCGCCCGCGATCACGCGGCCGCCCTTGCGTTCGGGTGGGTGCGTGAAGGCTTTGATCTTCGTGAGCGGCTGCACGTCGGCAGGGTTCAATCCCAGATCCGCCAATTTCTTGGTTTCCAGCGGTTTTTTCTTTGCTTTCATGATGCCCGGCAGACTGGCGTAGCGCGGCTGATTGAGTCCGCGCTGAGTGGTGACCAGCACGGGCAGAGGCGCCTGCACCTCTTTGGTGCCGCCTTCCACCGTGCACTGGCAGCGGATCTGCCCCTCTTCCAATTTGGCCTGAATGGCCATCGAGATGTTGGGAATGCCCAACAGCTCGGCGACCGCCGGTCCCACCTGAAAATTGTCGTCATCCACCGCCCGATGGCCGGCCAGAATCAACTCGTGGGGCAGCGTCTTGATCGCGGCGGCAAGGATCTTGGCGGTGGACAACCCGTCGCACGCGAGGTCGCCCGGATCGATCAGGAGGCCCTTGTCCGCGCCCATCGCCAGCGCCGTGCGGATCGCTTCGACGGCCTTGGACGACCCCACCGAAAGGATCGTCACAGTACCGCCCTTGGCCTCTTTGATCTTGAGCGCCTCTTCCACTGCCAGCTCGTCATACGGGTTCATGACATACTTGAGCCCGTCGGATTTGATGGATCGGCCGTCTTCGGCGATGGCGATCATGGATTCGGTGGCCGGAACCTGTTTGAGTAGAACCAGAATCTCCACGCTTGACTCCTTCCCTCGTCTGTTGCGGACGCCCTTGAAAGCGGCCGTTTCGCATGTTGATAACTATCTCATTTCATTGAAAGTCGATGTACGGTCGTTGTAGTAAACCGGAAAGCCAATGTCAATGTCAAATCCCAAGTGGGGCAGGGCGATCGCATGGTACTTCATATCCGGGGTCGGTGTCGGTATCGGAATCGTATCGCACAAGGCCGCCGGTATGGCCCGGTTCCAGTTATTCGGGCAAGGCATTTTGGTGGCGATTGGGACTCCGATACCGACACCGACCCCGTTTTGAGTATGTCGATCTGCATGCGATTCGGCGCAGGGCGGGTACGGCGGACGCTGCGGACGATCCCCGGAAAACCGGCTATGGAATATGCTTGCGGGCATCGGCGGACCAGAATTCTATAAGGCCACCGTCGGGCCGTTTCACGACGATCAGTCCTTCGACACCCTCCAACCGGTCCAGCAGCGCGATACCCTCTTCCGGCCCCATGACGGCGAGCGCGGTCGCCAAACCATCGGCCAGCCCGCAGTTATCGGCGATCACAGAGGTGCTGACGACGCCGTTCTGCACCGGGTAGCCCGTGCGCGGGTCGATGATGTGCGCGTATGTGCGGCCTTCGACTTCGAAGAAAATACGATAGTCGCCGCTGGTGGCCATGGCCAGGTCACTCAGATGGGCCACTTTGTAAACCGCACCGACCGGCGCCCCGGCCGCGGGTTGATTGATGCCCACGCGCCATGGGGCTCCATCGGGTCTTCGGCCGGCAGCATAGACTTCCCCGCCGATCTCCACCAGAAGGTCGCGGTATTTGAGTCCGCGCAGCAGAATGGCGATCTGATCTACGGCATATCCTTTGGCGATCGAGGCCAGGTCGAGCGTGACTTCCGGCCGCTTTTTGATCAGGTACCCGTTGACGTCCACCACGATGTGATCGAAGCCGACCAGGGTGCGCGCCTTCTCGATCTCGGACGGCTCGGGCAGCGTGCTGCGCGGGGAAGTACTTCCGAAACCCCAAAGGCGCACGAGGGGGGCGACGGTGCCGTCCCATGCGCCCCGGGACAACCGATAAACCTCGCGGGCCGTCAGCATGACCCGCAGGAAATCGCCCGACACGGCGAAAGGCGCGTCGACCTGCGTCAGCGCATTGAAACGGCTTATTTCGCTGTCGGCGATATAGGTCGACATGCTTTGGTTGATCTGCCGCAGGCGCTCGTCGATCAGCGGCTTGAGCGCGCTTGTCTCCGCAGCGCGGCCGACCACCTTGACGTGATAGGTGGTTCCCATGGTCTCGCCGCTGATCACCTGCTCGCCCGTCCGGCTGCAGCCGGCGAGGATCGCCGCGCACATCAGCGCCAGGCAGAACCGCACCGCACGCGCCGGAAAGAGGCCGCTTGCTTTGAGCGCGGAGGCCGCGGGCCGCAGGGGATCCATAACGATCAGGCGTGCCGGTGCAGCAGCAGCTGCATCTTCAAACCGGCAACCTGGATGACGTCTTCATGGTTGAGCTTGGTGGATCCTTCCACCGGGAAATCATTCACCTTGGGTTTGCGCATGCCGCCGCTGTAATTCAGGAAGTAATTGCCGCCCTGGCGTTCGATCGTGGCCGCCGGTGCCCCCGCCAGAAAAGACCAGAACCCCCGGATGACGATGTCGGCCTCGGCATTCTTGCCGATCGTGACGCTGTTCTTGAAGAGTTCGTATTCGCCCTGCCCTCCGTCCATGAACGCCAACCGATCGAAAGCGGGCGGACCCTCGGGATTGGATATCGTGCCGAAAAGAATGGTCTGATCCGCCTCCTTGCTCGCCAATGCGCCCGATCTCAGCATCTGCATGGTGGCTTCCAGGGAGAGGGTTCCGTATAGATCGACGATCAACGCGTGGTTGCCGACAGTGATCAGGTCCTGATGCACCAACCGGCACCGCGTGACGCGTTCATTGTTGACGAAGGTGCCGTTGGTGCTGCCGGAATCAGTCAGCAGGAGCCCCTCTTTTTCACGGCGGATCACCGCGTGGCGCCCCGACACGGCCAGGTTATCGATCACGATGTCATTGCCGTTCTGCCGTCCGACGGTAATTTCGGCACCGACCTCGATCTGGTGCTTGCTGACCACTCTCTCTTTGTACGTCAGTATCAATTGGGCCATGTCGATTCCTCTGTTTCCGCGAGGCAACCCGGTCACAGTTGCGCAGGGGTCTTCGATAAACGCTCTGCGAATGGAAAAACGCTCCTAACGTACCGCAATACCAGGCGATCGGTAAAGCTTAAAATCGAGCCGGGTGGGTCGGGTTCAACAAATGCGCGGCAACTGCTCTCCGGCGAGCATATCCACGATGCGGCGGCCGCCGATGCGCGTCTGCAAAACCACCCGGCCGGGATGGTCGGCCACGACCTCCCCGATCACACAGGCCTGTCGGCCGCATGCCTCTTCATGCATCGCGGCCAGCACCGGCCGGCTCGCTTCGGCCGGCAGGACACACAACAGCTTGCCTTCATTGGCCAGATAGAGCGGGTCGAATCCCAGCAGCTCGCAAATGCCGGAAACCTCATTGCCGATCGGCAGCAGATTCTCATGAATCACGATCCCCACATGGCTCTGGCAGGCGATCTCGTTGAGCGTGGTCCCCACGCCGCCGCGGGTGGGATCGCGCAGTACATGCAGGGCTTTGGTGCAGGCCAGCATCCGGCGCACCAGGCCGTTGAGCGGGGCGGTATCGCTCTGTACGCTGCTTTCGAAGCGCAGGCCTTCCCGCTGGGTCAGGACCGCGACCCCATGTTCGGCCATCGGGCCGGACAGAATGATGCGGTCGCCGGGCTGCGCCCCCCGTCCGTCGACGGCCACCCCCGGCGGGATCACGCCGATACCCGAAGTATTGATGAAGATCTTGTCGGCCGCGCCCCTGGGCACCACCTTGGTGTCGCCGGTCACCAACTGCACGCCGGCGTGGTCCAGGGCTTTGCGCACGCTGGTCAGAATGCGCTTCAGGTCGGCCATCGGGAAACCCTCTTCCAGGATCAGCCCCATGCTCAACCAGCGTGGTTCGGCGCCGCACATGGCGAGGTCGTTGACCGTTCCATTGACTGCCAGATCGCCGATATCGCCGCCCGGAAAGAAAATGGGGTCGACCACGAAGCTGTCGGTCGAAAAGGCCAGGCGCGCCCCGGCGAGCTCCAGCAGGGCCCCGTCGTTGAGCGGCGCCAGAATGGGATTGTCAAACAAGGGCAGCAGCACTTCGGTGGTGAGCTGGTGCGCGATTTTGCCTCCGCTGCCGTGATCGAGAAGTATTTTGTCGGTCATCGTACGAGTTCCCGAAAGAAGAAGTGCTTTTCATGTTCAAGCAGAAGAGAACTGAAGCTGAAAGGCAGCGCCTGCCGCAGAAGGCGCAGCGCGTCCAGTTCCCCTCCGATGCGATTTTCCGATGGGCCCCCTCCGCAATTTCACTCCGCAAACCGATAGTAGGCGGCGCAGGTGCCTTCGGAGGAGACCATGCACGGCCCCACCGGATTCAACGGCGTGCAGCGCTTGCGGAACAGCGCGCATTGCGCAGGCGTCTTGACGCCGGTCAAGATCTCGCCGCAGGCGCAGCCCTTGGGCTCGGGCACGGGCGCAATCGTAAGCGCGAAGCGCCGCAGCGCATCGAATTGCGCATACTCCGGCCGCAGCGCCAATCCGCTGCCCGGAATGACCCCGATACCGCGCCAGCGGGCGTCGAACGGGGCGAAGACCCGTTCGAGCAGATGCTGCGCCTGGATATTGCCGTGTGCGGCGACCACCCGGGTGTAGGCATTTTCCAGCGCCGGCCGGCTGTCGGCCACCTGGCGCGTCAGCATGAGAATCGCCTGCAGGATATCGCTGGGTTCGAAGCCGGCGATCACGCTCGGCACATGGTACTGCTCGAAAAAGGAACGGTAGGCTTCAACGCCGATGATCACCGAAACATGACCCGGCAGCAGAAAGCCGTCGATGCGCACCTGCCCGCTGCCGGCAAGCGCGCACAGGGCCGTCGGAACGGTCTTGTGCGCCGAATAGACGCTGAAGTTGGCCAGTCCGGCACGCTGCGCGGTGAGGATGGCGGCCGCGACGGCGGGCGCGGTGGTTTCGAACCCCACCCCCAGGAACACCACCTGTTTTTCCGGTGTGCGGCGGGCCAGGTCCACGGCATCCAGCGGTGAATATACAACGCGCACATCGGCCCCTTCGGCGCTTTGGGCCTTGAGGGACGAACCGCTGCCGGGCACGCGCATGAGGTCCCCGAAAGTCGCCACGATCACACCGTCGCGCCGGGCAAGATCGACAAAAGCATCGATATCGGCCTGGTCGGTCACGCATACGGGACACCCGGGTCCCGACAGCAGCGTGATGCTGCCGGGCAGCAGGGCGCGGATGCCGTGCCGGAATATGGCCACCGTGTGGGTCCCGCATACTTCCATGAACCGCATCGGTCTGGAGGCGAGCGCCTGGATCCGGCCCACGAGACTGCGGGCGATGCGGGGGTCGTGGTATGCTTCGCTATGGGTCAGGGTCATGCCGAATTACACCTCGCTCTGAATGCCTTGCGCCGCGGCGGCAGCCACCAGGGCCTGGCCCAGGGCCAGGCCGCCGTCGTTGGCCGGCACCCGCCGGGGGGCGAAGACTTCGAATCCCGCGGCGGTCAAATCCTGCTGCAGACCTTCCAACAGAAGGACGTTCTGGAAGCACCCGCCGCCGAGCACGACGCGGTTCAAGCGACGCTCGCCGCGTATGCTAGCGCACAGGGCCGCGCACATCCGGACAATGGTTTCATGAAACCGGCGGCTGATGATAAAGGCCGGCACGTTGTCCTGTATATCCGTGACCAGCGCCTTTATCAGCGGCGCCACACGCAGCCGCCGGCACGGCCCTTCCTCCCAATCGAAGGGGTATGGGCCATGCTCCCGCCCGTCGGCGATCATCTCCAGCTCCATGGCGGCCTGACCTTCATAGGCCGCATTTGCGCGCAATCCCAGAATAGCGGCCACACCGTCGAACAGGCGGCCCAGGCTGGAGGTCGGCGGAGCGTTGATGCGCTTTTCGGCCATCTGCACCACGATCCCGGCCTTATCGGGGTCCAAGTCCCGCAACAGCGGCAGGTTCAACTCCCACAGGCCGTCCCCGAACACGGCATGCAGGTAGGTTAGCCCCATGCGCCAGGGCTCCCGGACCGCGGCGGCGCCGCCGGGCATCGGCACCGCTTCGAGTGCCGCCAGGCGCCGGAAGCCGGCGGCATCGGCGGCCAGGATCTCGCCGCCCCAGATGGTGCCGTCGTCTCCGAGGCCGGTGCCGTCGAAGGCCAGTCCGATCACCGGGCCTTCCAACCGGTGTTCGGCCGCTACCGCGGCGATGTGCGCGTGGTGATGCTGAACTTCGACGACCGGCGCTTGCGACTGGGACTTGGCCCATTGCGTACTCAGGTAGTCGGGATGCCGGTCGCACGCGATCAGCTCCGGCCGGATATCCAGAATACGCTCGAGATGATCGATGGTCAGCCGAAAAAAAGATTCGGTGGAAAGATTCTCGAGATCGCCGATGTGCTGGCTCAGAAAGGCCTGCCGGCCGCGCGTCAGGCAGACGGTGTTTTTCAGTTCGGCGCCGCAGGCCAATACGGAAGGCACATCGGACTTGAGAAAAATCGGTGTGGGCACGAAACCGCGCGAGCGGCGGATGAAACGGGTCTGACCGGCCGCATGGCGCACGATGCTGTCGTCGCTGCGCAGATAAATGTCGCGGTCGTGCAGCAGGAAGTAATCGGCGATCCCGGCCAGGCGTTCGAAGGCATCGTCGTTGTCGATGGCGATGGGTTCATCGCTGCGGTTCGCGCTGGTCATCACCAGAGCGGTGAAGCCGTACGCGAGAAGCAGGTGGTGCAGCGGCGTGTAGGGCAGCATCACGCCGTAGTAGTGATTGCGCGGGGCCACTTCGAAGGCCAGCTTTTCGGGCAGGCGTTTGGGGAGCAGCACGATCGGACGCTGAATCGAGGTGAGCAGCGCCTTCTCCTGGTCGCCGATCAAGGCATAGCGGCCGACGGCGTCGAGGTCTGCAGACATCACCGCCAGGGGCTTTTCCTCGCGTACTTTACGGCGGCGCAGGCGGGCGACCGCGGCATCGTTGCCGGCGTCCACGGCCAGATGAAATCCGCCCAGCCCCTTGACCGCCACGATGCGGCCCTTTCGGATCATTTCCGCGGCCAGGGCAATGGGGTCGCCCTCCGCAACCGGCATGCGGCGATGGTCCCGGAAGGTCACCCGAGGCCCGCATACCGGGCAGGCATTGGGCTGGGCATGGAAGCGGCGGTTTTCCGGATCGTCGTATTCGGCCTGGCATGCGGGGCACATGGTGAAATGCCGCATGGAGGTCTTGGGACGGTCGTAGGGGATATCCTCGATGATGGTGTACCGCGGCCCGCAGTTGGTACAGTTGATGAATGGATAATGGAACCGGCGGTCGGCCGGATCGAAAAGCTCCCGCAGGCAATCCTGGCAGACCGCCACATCCGGCGAAATCAAGGTGGCGCGCTGTTCGGCGCCGCGGCTGGGCGCAATGCGGAAGCCTTCAAATCCTTGTACCGGCCGCTCGTGCGGGGTGATCTCGACAATGTGCGCCAGAGGCGGTTTCCTGCGGGGCAAATCGTTCAGGAAGGCGCCGATCCCGTCGGGCGTTCCTTCCAGGAAGACCGATACGCCTTCGGCGGTATTGGCCACCTGTCCGCACAGTCCATGCAGGCGTGCCAACTGGTAGATAAACGGCCGGAATCCGACGCCCTGCACTATTCCATTGATGTCGATCTGTCTGGCGATAACGGGTGAACTCATGAGGCTAATCAGGGTATCGAGCAGGGCGGTCGGTGCCCTGCGGGTACGCCTCCTTTGGGGTGTAGGCCACGCCAAGACGGTCGAGTTCGCTCAATACCATGGCGGCAAGATCACCGACCCTGGATGCGATCCGGGGGGTCAGCGCGACGGCCAGGGTCTGGATGTCCTCGGGCTCGATGCCGAGCACGATGGTTTGCGGTTCATGACCCACCGCGGTGCATAATGCCAGCACTTCCGGCAGGTCCATCTGGTGCATCGACTGTTTGGCCAGCACCCGGCGCGGAATCTGCGCGCCCTCCAGGCGGTAGAGCGTGCCCGGCGCATCGCGGTTCATCACCGCGTCGACCACGATCAGAATGTCGGTTTCCGAGATCAGCCCCATGAGGCCGATTCCCAGAACACCGCCGTCCACCAGCTGCACCGAACCGGGGAATGCATAGTGGTCGCTCAAGAATTCCACGACCCGCACGCCCACGCCCTCATCGCTGAGCAGGATGTTGCCCACACCCAGAATCGTGATGCGCGGCTGCGTTGCGGCATTCATTTCGATGATCCGCGCAACTGGGCGTCGTAATGATCGGCCGCCTCGCGCAACAGGCGCAGCGTTTCCTGAGCCGCGGCCTCATCCAGTTTTGAAATGGCGAAACCTGCATGGACGATGACATAATCGCCTGCCGCGACATCCGGCAGCAGCAGAAGACTGGCCTGCCGCTGAACGCCGTCGACATCGATGGTGGCCATTTCATTTTCAATATGCGTGATCCGGGCGGGAATGGCTAAGCACATGCCGCACCTGTTCCTTTCGATGTATAGTGTACACCCAGGCGGTCCAATTCGGCGAGCACCTGCGCAATCATGGGATCGAGCGCCCGTGCAAGGGGTGGTGTCAGTTCGAAGGCCAGACTGCGCGTATCTTCCGGCTCCGCAGCCAGCAACACCGCTTCCGGGGGGCGGTCCAACGCCTGGCAATGCGCCAGCGCTTCCAAAAACTCCACCTGTTGAATCTGATTCTTGGTCGTAAGGCGTTGCAGGATCTGTGCACCTTCCAGGCGGTACATGTCGCCCGGCCGCCCGTTGGAGCGCATCGCATCCACGGCGATGACATGCCTGGCGCCGGCGACCACCCCGGTAAGCCCCACGCCGACAAGCCCGCCGTCGACCACCAGAACGTGGTCCGGCAGATCATAGCGCCGCTCTAGCTCCTGCACCACATGCACACCGAAGCCCTGGTCCGCATAAAGCGTGCATCCGATGCCCAGAATGACGATGCGTTCTTCAGTCATGGTAAAGCACCATAGCACAGCGCCGCGGCGGAAGGAACCCGCTGGATGGAAAACCCGAATCCGGCGGCGCCGGCAGACGACAACCCACAAAAAAGGCCCCGGTCCGTGCAAGCAGGACCGGGGCCGGGATAACGGCTACAGGGCTTTTACTTTATAAACCCGGTTGGAATGCGGATCGATCACGTGCACGCCGCAGGCGATGCACGGGTCGAACGAATGGACCGTGCGCAGAATTTCCAGCGGTTTGGCCGGATCGGCAACCGGCGTGCCGATCAAGGCTTCTTCCACCGGACCCAGCTTGCCCTTGGCATCGCGCGGGCAGAGGTTCCAGGTCGAGGGCACCACGTACTGGTAATTCTTGATCTTCTTGCCTTCGACTTCGACCCAGTGGCCCAGGGCGCCGCGCGGGACATCGTTCAGGCCCACGCCCTTGCCCTTGTCCTTGATTTCGTACGGTTCGTAGGTCTTGGTATCGCCGCTCTTGATATTCTCCACCAATTCCATGACCCACTGCTCGGTGGCATCGCCGATGGCGATGGTTTCGATGCCGCGCGCGGCGGTGCGGCCCAGGGTCGAGAACAGCGCCGTAGCCGGGACACCCAGCTTGGCGAGCACGCTGTCGACGATCGGCTTGATGTCCTTATGGCCTTTGCCGTAAGCCACCAGCACGCGCGCCAGCGGACCCACTTCGCACGGCTCGCCTTCATAGCGCGGCGCCTTGAACCAGGAATACTTGCCTTTGTCCGGTTCGTATTTGGGGTCTGCCTGGAGCGGCTTGGTTTCGCCTTCGTAGGGATGCTTGGGCGATCCCTTCTCGTACCAGGCCCGGGTGACGTCTTCGGTGACCTTGGCCGGATCGGCCATTTTGACGTTGGCCAGGTCGCGCTTCAGGATCACGCCGCGCGGCATATAGAGGCTCTCGGGCTCTTTCTCGGTGAGCGGAAATTCGCCCCAGGCCAGGAAGTTGGTCGTACCGCCGATGGCGCCCCAATCCTTGTAGAACGAGGCGACGGCCAGAAGGTCGGGAATATAGACGTTCTTGATAAACTCCTGCGTCTCCTTGGTCAGGAACAGGAATTCGGCGATGCGGTCGGGAGTCAGGTCCGCCGCGCAGGTGACGCCGCCCACCACCAGCCCCTGGGGATGGGGATTCTTGCCGCCGAAAATGGCATGCATGCGCGCGGCCCGCGCCTGCAGGCGCAGCGCTTCGATGTAATGCGCGGCCGCCATCAGGTTGGCTTCGGGCGGCAGTTTGTAGGCCGAGTGTCCCCAATAGGCGTTGGCGAAGGGGCCCAGTTGACCGCTATCGACAAAGGTCTGCAGCCGTTGCTGAACTTGTTTGAAATAAGCGCTGCCGCCCACTTTGGCGTTGGAGACGTTGTCGGAGAGCGCCGCGGTTTTCTGCGGGTCGGCCTTGAGCGCGCTGACGATGTCGACCCAGTCCAGGGCGTGCAGGTGGTAGAAATGGACCAGGTGATCGTGCTGGAACTGGGCACCATGCATCAGATTGCGGATGATCCGGGCGTTTTTGGGAATGGTCACGCCGTAGGCCATATCGACTGCCCTCACCGAGGACAGAGCATGCGTATACGTTCAGACACCGCAGGAGCGTTGCACGAAATGCTGTGCATCGCGCGGATCGCGGCCCTTGAGGATCATCTCGATGCCACGGAACATCTGGCCCGAACTCCAGGCATTTTTGACTTTGCCGCCTTCCACCTCGACTTCGATGCGGAGATGGCCTTCGATTCTGGTGATGGGATCTATAACGACTCGGTTGCCCATATAATCTCCTCCCTGTGCGTAAAGGGTTTTCAACGTGAATTAAGCTTCTTCATAAAAGGGACTCATCTTGTCCCAGAAGCCGGGCTCGCTGCATCCGATGCAGGGATGTCCGGCTTCGACCGGCCAACTGGTGCCATCGTTGAACTTGGCTACCGGGCAGTTGTTGTAGGTTTCCGGTCCACGGCAACCCATCTTGTACAGGCAGTATCCCAGACTGGCTTCCTGAGAACCGAACTCGGTCACGAACTCTTCGTTATCGAAGTGCGCGCGCCTCGGGCACTGATCGTGGATCGTCTTGCCGAAAGCAAAAAGCGGTCGACCCAGGTTGTCCAGTTCGGGCAATTTGCCCAGGAGGAGATAGTTGACCACCGTCCCGATGAGGTTGACCGGGTTGGGCGGGCATCCGGGGATATTGAGCGTTTTCATGCCGATGGCCTCGCCGACCCCCTTGTAACCGCCGGGATTCGGCGCAGCGGCTTGTACGCCGCCGAAAGAGGAGCATGTGCCGAAGCAGATGGTGGCCGCGGCCTTGGGACACACCTCCTTGGCGATTTCCAGGAAGCTGCGGCCGCCGACCTTGCCGTAGCCGCCGTTGTAGTTCGTGCCGACCGCGCCTTCGACCACGCAGATGAACTTGCCGGCGTGGTCCTGGACCGCCTTGTGCAATTGCTCTTCGGCCTGCTTGCCGGCCGCCGCCATGATGGTTTCATGATACTCGACGGACAGAACCTCCAGGACAAGCTGGTCGATGTGGGGGTACATGGAGCGCAGCAGCGCTTCGGAGCAGCCGGTGCACTCTGCAAAGTGCAGCCAGATCACCGGCGGTCTCTGTTTGGGCGCGGCGAACACTTCGGCCACCTTGGGGACAAAGGACGCGGACAGCCCCATGGTGGCGGTCAGGAAGGTACAGTACTTCATAAAGTCCCTTCGTGAGACCCCCTTGCTCTCCAACCTTTCGTAGAATTGTTTCTGGTTCTCCATTGGCACCTCCTAAGTGCGGTTAAGAATAAAAAAATGGACCGGGGAAATGTCCGTCATGAATTGCATGACATCCCCCGCATCCATATGGAAGGGCCGAGCGGTTCATGAAACCAGCATAATACTGCCTATCGATCGCGGAATTCAGCACCTTGGCACATTCCACCGATTCATTCGCGGCGACTATGAAGCGTGTCGATTTCAAGTTAGAAGATTCAAAAGTATGACAGCCCAAAAAGGGCTGTTTATCATCCGAGTTCAAATATATCAAATCCCAGGGCGTTGCAAGTGGCGGGATTTTTTTCGTCATTTATCGGCTCCGGAGTGCGGGTCAAAGGCTTCGCGCCGGATGTCCGGGAAGGTTCGGATAGGAACGCGGCGGGTAAAATCCTGCTTGCGTGCCGTACCGATCCATGCCAGATTGAATTATCCGATTCATTCCCCATTACAGGTCTTCAATGAACCGCATCACGCTCGCTTTTGTCCTCGCAATGCTTGCCGCAGTGGGGTGACAAAAGGATTTGGCCCCCCTGCCGACCAACTCGGCGATGACGGGCATCAGCGCCGATGAAATCGTGATCGGCTCCTCACTGGCCCTGGCCGGCCATGCCGGGTACCTCGGAACGCAGACCCTTCACGGCGCCCTGGCCTACATTCATCATATCAATGAATCCGGCGGCATTCATGGCCGTCAGATCCGGGTCATCCATTATGACGACGGCTACGACCCGCCGAGATGTGTGCTCAATACCCAGCGCCTGATTATCGAAGACAACGTTTTCGCCCTTTTCTGCTATGTCGGCACCCCCACGGCGGTCAAGATCGTGCCCCTGGTCCAGGAGGCGCGTATTCCGCTGGTGGGCATGTTCACCGGCGCCCATGCCTTGCGGGAACCCCTCAGCCGGTACCTGATCAATGTCCGCGCCTCGTACTATCAGGAGACCGGCGCGATGGTGCAACATCTGGTGGAAAAAAGGCAGGTGCGCAAAATTGCCGTATTCTACCAATATGACGCCTACGGCTTCGACGGATTGCGCGGCACCGAGCTAGCGCTGAAGCAGTATGATTTGGTGCCGGTGGCGACCGGCACCTATGTGCGCGGCACGCTTCAGGTCGAAGAAGGCCTGGATAAAATCATGGCGGCCGGGGCGGAGGCGGTGGTCATGATCGGCACGTATGAACCGTGCGCGCGGTTTATTCAGCTGGCGCTCTCCAGAAACTTCCGCCCTGCCTTTACCAACGTGTCGTTTGTCGGCGCCGATGAACTGTGCCGCATCCTGGGTCCGGATGCGGAAGGGGTGATCATCACCCAGGTGGTTCCGCCGCCCGAGCCGCGGCGCAAGGAGTTGCGCATGTGGGGTGCCGATGATTATGTGCAGCGACTGAAAAAGTACTTTCCCGACGACGCGCCCAACTTCGTCAGCCTGGAAGGGTACATCAATGCCAAAGTCCTCGTGGAAGGCTTGCGCCGCGCCGGACCGGCCCTCGACCGCGAGCGGTTCATCGATGCGATCGAATCGATTCAGCAGTTCGATCTGGGGATCGACAACCCGCTCGCCTTCAGCCCGGCCGATCATCAGGGGCTCGAGCGGGTCTACTTCACGATCATCAAAGACGGCCGTTTTGTATGGTTAAACGAATAGCGGCGCGGCTGGGCAGCACCAGCCTGAAAAACAAGATTTTCATCACCACCACGCTGGTCATTCTGCTGATCAGCGTGCTCATCGCCGTCTTTACGCGCTGGATTCTGATCTCCGGTCTGACCTCGGAGCTCAAACTGCGCGGCCTGGGAATCGCCAACAGCATCGCCGAAAGCGGCCGCACATTCATGCTGACCAAGGACATCGGCCAGTTGACCAGCCTGATTTTCGAAGCGCGTCTGGGCGAACGCCGCCTGCTGATCAATTATATCTTCGTCCAGGACAAGCAGGACAACGTCCTGGCGCATACTTTCGTGATTCCTTTTCCCCACGGCCTTCAGACAGCCAACCATATGGCCCCCGACCTGCCGCACCAGGTGGCCCTGCTGCGCCTCGGCGGCGAGGATGTTTATGACGTCGCCGTGCCGGTGCTTGAAGGCATCTACCAGATCGGAAGCATCCATGTCGGCCTCTATAAAAAACACATCGATCTGCTGATCGGCAAACTGCGCATCACCTTCCTGGGGTTCGTGTCGGTCGTGACCGTCTTCTGCTTCATTCTCAGCCACTGGCTGGCCCGCTACATCACCCAGCCGATCTCGCAGTTGACCCTGATTTCGGATGCCCTCAGCCGGGGAAATTTCGAGGTGCACGTCGATCTGGACCGCCAGGTGCAAAGCCGCAATCCAGCCAAGGATGAAGTCCACAAGTTGGCCTATTCCTTCCACAACATGACCCAGCGCATCATTCAGTCCCAAATCAAATTGCGTGAATCGGAACAGAAGTACCGCTCCTTGTTTGCCAGCGGCCCCAACCCGATTTTCGTCCTCGAACGACAGTCGTTCAGAATACTGGATGCCAACCCCACGGCCGAAGATACGTATGGATACAGCCGCGATGAACTCAAGGGCAAACCATTCTCGATCCTGGGGCGCTTCGACTACGCGCCGCATGCCGCCGCGGACGGCCGCAAGGAGGGTTCAGCCTCCGAAACGGTGATCGTCAGCGCCAAGGAACGCTATTTGAAAAAAGGCGATCTCCCCTTTTACGTGAATGTTCAGGCCTGCCCGGTCACATACGGCGACAAAGAGGCCCTGATCGTCGCCACCACGGATATCACTGAGATGGTGGAAAAGGACAATCTTCTGATACAATTCAGCAAATTGAAAACGCTGGGCGAGATGTCGGCCGGAATCGCGCATGAATTGAACCAGCCCCTGAATGCCATCAAGATGGGCAGCGAGTTTCTGGACATGATCAGCGAGGACCAGCGCAAGATGCAACTCAAGGATGTGCAGGTCGTCGTCGAGGAGATCAGCCGGCAGGTCGATCGCGCCACGGACATCATCAAGCGCTTGCGTGACTTCGGCCGCAAGTCGGATTTCAGCCGCGAGAAAGTCTCCTTGAACCAGCCGGTCAACAGTGTCCTGAAAATCCTGGGCAGGCAGCTGGCTTTGCAGAATATTACGGTCGAACTCGACCTGGGGGCCGATCAACCGGTCGTGATGGCCCATCCGAACCGCCTGGAGCAGGTCATCTTCAATCTGGTCACCAATGCCCGCGATGCATTGAATCAAAGGGGGGAGACGTGCCCGGACCTCGATCGCCGGATCACCATCCGAACCTATCCCGAAAACGGCTGGTCCGTGGTTTCGGTGTCCGACAACGGCAGCGGCATTCCGGACGCCATGCGCAAAAAAATTTTCGAAGCCTTCTTTACCACCAAGGAAATGGGCGAAGGCATGGGACTGGGGCTTTCGATTTCTTACGGGATCGTAGAAGACTACGGCGGCAAGATCGAAGTCTCGAGCCTCGAAGGTCAGGGCACGACCTTCAAGCTTTCTTTTCCGGTCGCCGCCTGACGCGGCGCTTCAGCACACCACTTCCCCGATCAGACGGTTACAAAGCCAGCCAGACCGGTGTGACGCTTTTGAATCCCAGCTGCTGGGCCGAAAGGTCGAGGTGGGCGGTCAAAACGGCTTCCAGCGGCGGGTAGCAGAGACGCTTCAGTTCGCGGGTATCCACATTTTTGATGTACTTCAAGCAGGACTGGCAGGTATGCACCCGATAGGCTTTTTCTTCTTCCGCGAAGAAATAGCTCAGGGCGCGGTTATCGCTCTCTCCGCAAAACGGGCAGAAAATGCGCTTGGCATGCCATTGATGACGACAGAAGGAGCACACCAGCCCGCGGCGGCCTTCGTCATCCAGCAAGGACAGGAAAGGCGGGGCGCCGCAGATCGGGCAGGCGCCCTGATCCGGGTCCGGGTTCAATCCGGCGGCGATTTTGCGGGCATGCCGGGCAATCGAGGGCCACACGCTGTTGAAGAGAAAAAAGGCCAGAATATCGCCTTTGACGCCCAGCTCGCCGGCCGCCGAAGCGAACGCTTCCGGGCGGTCTTCGATCAGCGGGAAAAGTGCGTGTTTGAAAGTGGTCCCGGGTTCGGCCAGGCGTGGGGCAATCACGCGCGCCGCGGTTTCCAATTCCGGGTTCGCTTGATGGGCCTGTTGGCACAGGCTGCCCAGCAGATGCAGGGCATTCGGCCAGTCCACGGTCAACTGGGACGACTTCAGGCGCGGAGGCGCTGCCTGGGCATCCACCCGCATGGGTTCCGGGCGGGCGGAGGCTACGGAAGCCTCCTGCAGCATGTAGACCGATTCGAAAAAAGGCAGCATGGCCGAGTAGACGGAAGGCTGCTGCAGCGCCGCCTGAAATGCCTTGTGCACGCGTTCGGGGGTCCAACAATCCACTCGCACGTTTTCTTCGCTCAATCCTGACCTCGCTGGTTCATTTATCAGGCTATTGAAAAACTTCGCCTCAAGCCGTGCTGCTGCATTGCGCGGCTTTTAAAAATGCTCACATACTGCGTGTATGCTGCGCTTTTTGAAAGCCGCGCGTCTTCTGACGGCTCTATGCTCGTTTTTCAACAGCCTGCCAAGAGTGCAGCGCTTCCCCTGCCGTTCTCGACGATTGCGTCGGTCAGGCAAAGCGGTACCGCCCACATAGCACGGCCGCCGGCTTTTTCCAACCGCTGGAACGTTCTGCCG
>JAEYRZ010000026.1 GCA_023435265.1 Pseudomonadota bacterium | reverse complement strand
ACACCGAACTCCGCTATCCGATCATCCGCGTTCCGGTTCTCGAAACAGCGCACCGGCTGGCGTTCGTCCTTGCGCATCTCAAGGACGATTTATGAATTCGTAAAAAGTCCCGAATTCATAAACAGCTTTATGCGCATGGGCTTGTCATTTCGACTGAAGGGAGAAATCCATCCATCCGGGATTCCGTGCAAACTGATTGAGATCTCTCCCTTCGGTCGAGAGGACATGGTGTGGTGTGCCCTCCGGTCGAGAGGACATGGCAAACTGTCGCAAAATGGTGCGACAGCTCTTTTTGCGACAGTTATGGATTGGCGGGTTCAAGGTCCTTGAGCAGCGTTTTCTTTTCCGCAGCCGTCAGAAACCGCCAGGCGCCCTGCGGCAGATCGCCCATGCGGATATTGGCCATGCGGATCCGCTTCAGTTCGATCACCTGGTATCCCAGTTTGCGGGCCATGCGGCGGATCTGGCGGTTGCGGCCTTCCCGCAGGACGATCCGGAAGCGGCTTGCCGACAAACGCCTGACCCGTGCCGGCAGCGTCTTAACGCCCTGCAGGGGAACGCCGTTGGCCATGCGTTTGAGCGCCAGATCCGATATCGGCCGATCCATGCGGACTTCGTATTCTTTCTCATGCTCGAAGGAAGGATGCGCAAGACGATGATGGAGGCGGCCGTCGTTGGTCAGCAGCAGCAGCCCGCTGGAGTCCTTGTCCAGGCGCCCGACCGGGTAAATGCGTTCGCCGATGTCGACCAGGTCGACCACCACCGGTTCCCCCGCATGGCGGCAGCTGGTCACATAGCCGGTCGGCTTGTGCAGCATGATGTAGACATGTTTTCGGTTGACCTCGACCGGCTGGCCGTCGAACGCGACCCGATCGGCCGCCGGATCGATCGTGGTGCCGAGATGGGTGACCACCTGGCCGTTGACGCGGACCCGCCCGGCGGCGATATAAGCCTCTCCCTGCCGGCGCGAACAAACACCGGCCATGGAAAGCCATTTCTGCAATCGAACCTGTGGCATTTCCTGCTCGCTCGAATCAAGAACGGTAATCGGCGTTTATTTTGACATAATCGACCGACAGATCGCACGTCAGCATGCGAAAAGAATCCGACCCCTGGCGCAGGTCGATCGTGACGCTGAATTCGGGCTTTTTCAACACGGCCGTGACCTGCGCCTCGGCATCGGGACCGCAACCCCGGCCGTCGCGCACCATCTGGACCGCGTCGAAGAAAAGATCGATCCGCTCGGGGTCGACGGCGACCCCGCTGCGCCCTGCGGCGGCGATGATGCGGCCCCAATTGGCATCCTGGCCGAAGAAGGCGGTTTTGACCAACGGCGAGTGCGCCACGGTGTCGGCCACCTGGCGGGCGGCATTGCCGCTCGGCGCCCCCCGGACGATGAGTTCGACCACTTTGGTCACCCCTTCGCCATCCTTGACCAGGCGGTGGGCAATGTCCCAGAGCGCTTCTTCCACGACCCTGCCGAATTCCAGGCACTCGGCCTCGGTCCGCGCCACGGCTCCGGAAAGTCCGTTGGCCAGCAGAAAAACACTGTCGTTGGTGCTGGTGTCGCCGTCTATGGTAATGCGGTTCAGCGTGCGGTCAACGGCGCCGCGCAGAAGCGGCTGAAGCCGGGAGGCGTCGATGCCCGCGTCGCTGCAGATAAAACAGAGCATGGTGGCCATGTCCGGGCGGATCATGCCGGCGCCCTTGGCCGCCGCCACAAGGGTGTACGGCCGTCCCGACAGGCTTTCGCGGCGGACGATCAGTTTGGGGACCGTGTCGGTGGTCATGATCGAACGGCTGAAGTCGGAAAACCCATCCGGGCGCAGGGCATCGACCAGACCGGGGACGGCTTCCTGGATCACCTTCACCGGGAGGGGTGCGCCGATCACGCCGGTGGAGGCGGCCAACACCGCATCGGCGCCCAGATTCAATCGGGCGGCGACCGCCTCGGTGACCCGGCGGGCGTGTTCGAGGCCCTCGGATCCGGTGCAGCAGTTGGCATTCCCGGCATTGGTGACGATCGCACGGGCCATGCCGGCAGCCAGGCGGTTCTGGGAGAGCAGGACCGGAGCGGCCTTGACGCGGTTGCGGGTAAACACGCCGGCCGCGCTGGCCGGCACCTCGGAATAGATCAAGCCGAGATCGAGCACGTCCCGCTTTTTAATTCCGGCCGCGACCCCCGCGGCCGTGAACCCCCGACATTGGATATCCTCCACGATGAACCTCCTGTCGCACAATCAACGTGAAATCGTTAAAAATGCCCAAGATTGTGTTCATGATCCAAAACCACCCAAAAGTCAATTCGACTTTTCCGTTGCCAAGTCGCGGGATTTACACTAAATAGGAGTGACCCACGGACAGGAGCAAGTACGATGCTGCGGATGATGCTGCCTACATTCGAATGCCCCCGCTGCCAAACGGCCCTTTCACCCGTTCAGGCTTGAGGCCAATTGCGCTGGCGCTGCAAGGATTGCGGCGTTCGCTATGTGTTGGCCGACCTTCTGGACCAGCTGGACGAACAAACGGAGCAGTTGCTGGGCGGCGCGCTCTGCGATCGGCTGTGAATCCCCCGTCATGCACCGCCGTTTGAATCAACCGCGCCGACACTTCACGCTCATGTTGTGGTGATGCAATGGCACCGGCGATTTCTGCGGACTCCCGCAATTTCAAACTGATCATCGAATACGACGGCTCAGACTATCACGGCTGGCAGCGGCAGGCACGCGACCGATCGATTCAGCAGGAAATCGAAACCGCGCTGCGGACGATGACCGGCCGGAGCGTCACCCTCTTCGGCTCCGGCCGGACCGATGCCGGCGTCCACGCGCTCGGCCAGGCCGCCAATTTCCACTGCATGACGCGCATGACGCCGGATGCTCTGCAGAAAGGGCTCAACAGCCTGTTGCCCTTGGATATCGTGATACGGGAATGTGCGCCGGTTCCTTCCAGTTTTCACGCGCGTTACGCAGCCAAGAGCAAGCGATACCGCTATGCGATTCTCAACAGCCCGCTGCGGCCGGCGGTCGGCCGCGCCTACGTGTGGTGGATCCGCGCGCCCCTCGACCTTGCATCGATGCGTGAAGCGCTACCTTATCTTATCGGGGTTCACGATTTCAGGTCCTTCGAGGGCACGGGCAGTCCGCGGCAGCATACGGTCCGGCATGTCACGCAGGCCGAGCTCGAAACTGGGGGGGACGGGCGGATCTTGTTTCATATCGAAGCCAACGGGTTTCTGCGTTTCATGGTGCGCAACATCGTCGGTACGCTGGTCATGATCGGACAGGGGAAAATGGCCCCGCAGGCGATCGAGGAGATCCTGTCGTCGCGCGACCGCAGGCGTGCCGGAGCGACGGCGCCGGCTCAGGGACTGTGCCTGATGCAGGTCAATTATTGACGGCACCGTCGGCCCGCATCGTTGCAGCGAAGTCAAGGCTTCTTGTTCGACAGCACTTTCTGCGTGATCCGGGTGGTGCTGTAGCCTTGAAGCAGGTCCACCAGTTTGACGCATCCGCCGTAGGATTCGACCAGTTCGCGGCCGACCACGCGGTCCAGGGTGTAGTCCGAGCCCTTGACCAGGATGTCCGGACGGATCGCAGCGATCAATTCCAGCGGCGTATCCTCATCGAAGCAGACCACCAGGTCCACGCATTCCAGAGCACATAAAATGGCCCCGCGGTCCGAGGCCGGCAGGATCGGCCGCTGCATGCCTTTGAGCCGCCGGATGGAGGCATCCGTGTTCAATCCGATCACCAGTCGGTCGCCGAGCGCCTTGGCCTGGTGCAGCAGACTGATGTGGCCGGGGTGCAGCAGATCGAAACAGCCGTTGGTGAATACGATGCGGTGGCCGAGTGTCTTCCATTCCGAGATCCGGGCCAGCGCCGCTTCCAGGCTCGACATCTTGGCCGCCGAATAAGGGAAAACCCGATGATCGGCAAAACGGAGGGCATCCTCGAGTTCCGAGGCCAGGATCGGCTGGGTCCCCAGCTTCCCGACCACGATGCCGGCCGCCAGATTGGCGATGACGGCGGCCTCGGCGACCGGCAGCCCGGCGCCCAGTCCCGCGGCCAGCGCGGCGATCACGGTATCGCCGGCGCCGGAGACATCGAACACTTCCCGTGCACGGGCCGGGATCACGTCGACACGGTCTCCGTCCGCCACCAGGCACATGCCCTTTGCGCCGCGGGTGACCAGCAGCCACTCCAATTGAAAACGATCGCGCACCCGCCGCGCCGCTTCGGTGAGCACCTCCTGCCCTGCTTCTCCGAGGGCGCCGGCCACGGCTTCGAATTCAGCCGCATTGGGCGTGATTCCGGTCGCGCCCTGGTAGCGTTCCCAATTCAGCCCCTTGGGGTCCACCAGCACCGGAACTCCGCGCCGGCGGGCGGCCTGGATGATCGACTGCGTGAAAGCGGCTTCCGAAAAAATCCCCTTGCCGTAGTCGGAAATGACCACGGCCCGGCACGCCTGCATGGCTTCGCAGGCGGCGGATAGAATCTTGGCGGCGATCCCTTCGGCCACCGGAAGGGTCTGTTCGACATCGAGGCGCATGACCTGCTGTTTTTCGGCCATGATCCGGGTTTTGGTGATGGTCGGCCGCGATGGGTCGGTGACCAGCCGCTCCTTGATCCCCTTGCGGGCCAGCAGCTGCTTGAGCGTCCCGGCATTCGGGTCTTCGCCGCACACGCCGACGACCACCGCCGAACAGCCCAGCGCGGCCAGGTTGTTGACCACATTTCCAGCCCCGCCGAGCGTTTCGGTGCTCTGCTGGATCTGCACCACCGGAACCGGCGCTTCGGGGGAAATGCGCTGCACGCGGCCCCACACATAGCGGTCCAGCATGATATCGCCCACAACCAGAACGCCGAGTCTCTTGAACACGGATGGCACGCTGTTCATACCCGCCCCCCCGGCCCGGCGCCGGACGCCGCCTGCTGCTCGATGATCATGGCCCAGAAATGCAGGATGAAAAGATGCGCCTCCTGGATGCGGGCGGTCCTGGCTTCGGGGATGGTCACCGCGCGGTCGACCATGGTCTGCAGACGGCCGCCGTCACGGCCCAGAAGCCCGATGGTCCCGATTCCCGCGGCTTTGGCGCTCTGGACCGCGGTGACGACATTATCCGAATTGCCGGAAGTCGAAATGGCGATCAGGGCATCGCCCCGGCGGCCCAATCCCTGAACCTGGCGGGCGAAAATCGAATCGAAGCCATAGTCGTTGCCCAGCGCCGTGAGGATGGATGTATCGGTCGTCAAGGCAACGGCCGGCAGCGATTTGCGCTCCAGCTCGAAGCGCCCGATCAGTTCAGCGGCGAAATGCTGGGCGTCGGCCGCCGAACCGCCGTTTCCGCAGACCAATATTTTATGACCGCCGCGGACGACCGCGGACAATTCGGCGGCGGCCGCCTCGATGACCGCCGCCAGGCTTTTCACACGTTCGAAACACGAGGCGTGCTCCTGAAGTGCCTTTTCAAAATTCATGGATGATCCATTCATGCAGATTCGTAGATGGTGGCGGCCAGTAGGGGAATCATGATCTCGTGGTGGCCGGTGAAGGCATATCCATGCCCGCCTCCCAGCACCGGGCGCTCGACGATGTTCACCCGCGGCCGGTAGTGCTGAATCATGTCGAAGTTGGCGGTCGTGAATCCGGTCACGTCGGCCGCCAGGTTGCGGGCCACGGCAAGTGCTTTCAAGAATACTTCGGGCATGATGACGGCGCTGCCGAAGTTCAGCACCACCCCGCCCTGCCCCAGGCGCTGGACCGTATGGGCCAGGATGCGGAAATCGCGCAGGGAGGATTCGCCGATCGCCGCCCCGTCGGCCGAAGGATGCTGATGGACGATATCGGTTCCAAGGGCGACATGCAGGGTATAGGGGATTTTCAATTGATGGCAGCGGGCGAGCAGGGCGCGCTCCATATAGGGCGCCTTTTCTTCGACCAGCATGGCGCCGATGGTCTCCCCCAGGCCGTGCTGCAGGCGGGCGGCGCGGACGGCCGCGGCATTGATGAACCCGGCCGTGTCACAGGCCATCCCGAACGAGCCGTCCTGGAGCTGCTCGGCCACATCCTCGCTGGTGCGCCCGATGCGGGCCAATTCGGTGTCGTGCACGGCGGCGCTGCCGTTGGAGGCGAAATGGTGGATGAAGCCGTCTTGGGCCAGGCCGGCCAACACAGGACTGCAGCCGGTCTTGATCACGTGCCCGCCGCACATGGCGATCACCGGCTTGCCGCTCCGGCGGGCATTGACCACGGCGCGCGCAACGGCCTTGAGTTCCCGGGCTTTCAGGATGTCCGGCAGACCCGCGAGAAAGTCGCGCACGCCCATGCCGGCGCGCAGCGGCTTGGCCTCCATGGCCGCGCTGACTTTGGACGCGCGCTCGGCGCCGGCGTAAGTTCTGATGGCTGAAAGATCGATCTCGTCGTAAGGCATTGCGCTTCCTTTTTTTCGCCCTGCGCATCGCGGGGCATCAGCAACCTTATATATATGCCCGGGGTATGCTTCGCAATAGGCAGGCGCATTCTCCGGACATCCCCCGTTTGGGTACAATGTACTGAGAAAATGTAAAAACCGGGATGGTTTACAAACGAGTGCCGATGGGATAAATAAGCCCGCACTGAAACGTCAGGAATGGGATTTCCTCTGCATGCTGCGGTTTCTCAAAATCAAGCTCCGGCCCCGGCACCGCGATCTGCTGTGGATGGTCCGGCAGAATACGCGCCGGTTCCTCCTGGCCGGTTTCTCCATGCTGCTGATCGCGGCCAGCACGTCGGTGATGGGCTACCTCCTCAAGCCGGTGATCGACGAAATCTTCATCAACCGCGACAGCGACCGCCTGCTGGTCTTCCCCCTGGTCGTGCTGGCGGTTTTTCTGCTCAAAAGCGCAGGCGCCTACGGCCAGGGCTATTACATGAACTACGTGGCCCAGGATATCATCCGGCGCCTGCGCGACAAGTTGTACGACCGCATCCAGGATCTGCCGCTGGCCTTTTTCCAGCAGGAACGGACCGGCGTGCTCATGTCGCGCATCACCAGCGACGTGAATGTGCTCAAGAGCATGGTTTCGACCACGGTCACCAGCACGCTGCGCGACACCTCCACCATTATCGGCCTGGCCGCGGTGATCATCACCATGAACTGGCGTCTCGCCCTGATCGCGTTCGTGGTGCTGCCCGTGGCCTTTATTCCGGTATTCCGCCTGGGACGCAAGGTCCGGCGCGTCAGCACCGGGGTTCAGCAGGCGATGGGCGAGATGAGCGCCTTTCTGCACGAGACCCTTGCGGGCAACAAGATCGTCAAGGCCTTCGGCATGGAAGGCCATGAAAAAAAGCGCTTCTTCGAACGCTCGCATAAAATGTTCCGGCTGGAGATCAAGGGCGTCGTCGTGCGCGGGCTCTCATCCCCGGTGATGGAGTTCTTCGGCGGCCTGGCCATCGCCTTCGTGATCTGGTACGGCGGATGGGAAGTCATCAAAGGGGTTTCGACACCCGGCACGTTCATGGCCTTTCTGACTTCCACCATGCTGATGTACGATCCGATCAAGAAGCTCAGCCACCTGAACAATTCGATTCAGCAGGGACTTGCGGCCACCGACCGCATCTACGACATCATCGAAACGCCTTCGACCATTCTCGATCCCGATACCCCGCGGTCCATGATCGACGGCCCCCACGAACTCTCTTTCGACCAGGTGTACTTCAGTTACGGGGACGAGATGGTGCTCAAGGGCATCGATCTCAAGGTCGGCAGCGGCCGGGTGCTGGCCCTGGTCGGCATGAGCGGCGGCGGCAAGAGCACGCTGGCGAACCTCATTCCCCGCTTTTACGACGTCACCCGGGGCGCGGTGCGGATCGACGGCATCGACATCCGCGAGTTCGCCGTAGCCGATCTGCGGCGCCAGATCGCCATCGTCACCCAGGAGCCGATTCTGTTCAACGAGACCGTCCGCGACAACATCGCCTATGGATGCCCCACGGCCTCCCGGGAGCAGATCGAAGCGGCTGCCCGGGCGGCCTATGCCCACGAGTTTATCCTGCGCTTCCCGCGGGGCTACGACACCGTGGTCGGGGAGCTCGGCGGTCGGCTTTCGGGCGGGGAAAAGCAGCGCCTGTGCATCGCCCGCGCGCTGTTGAAGAATGCGCCGATCCTGATCCTCGACGAGGCCACCTCCTCGCTCGATTCCGAAGCCGAGGCGGTGGTGCAGCGGGCATTGGAAAACCTGATGCAGGGGCGGACCACCGTGGTCATCGCCCATCGGCTTTCGACGATCGCCAAGGCCGATCAGATCGCCGTAATTGCAGACGGTGCGATCGTCGAACAAGGCACGCACGATCAACTGATGCAGCACGCGGGTGAATACGCCAAGCTGCACGCCATGCAGTTTTCCCACGAAAAGAATGCGGCCCTGCCGGCCGGAACCGGCGACTGAGCACGATCTGCGCAAGCGAACGCATATGCAAGAGGTCAAAACGCGCCCGATGGGAACCACGATTCTCGATAATCTCGCCCGCGGCATGTTTCGACTGCTGGGGCGCACGCCGGCCGCGCTCCGCGAGGCGTGCGCCGTGGCACTAGGACGCTTGTTCTACACCGTCGACTTCCATCACCGGCGCATCGCGCTGGCCAATCTGACACGGGCCTTCGGCGGGCAGATGGCGAAAAGCGAAATGCGCGGCCTCGCCGTTCGGGTCTTCGAGAACATGTGCCGCATCGTCTTCGAAATGGGGTGGGCGCTGCACCTGCCAAAGTCCGAATGGACGCGCTTTTTCAGCATCTCGGGCATCGAAAACTACGTGAACGCCGCCGCCCGCGGGAAAGGCGTCCTGATGATGACGGCCCATTTCGGCAACTGGGAACTGCTGCCCCTGATCGCCCACATGTCCGGGGCCCGGCCGCGCATCGTCTATCGACCGTTGGAGAACGCCTTTCTGGATCGTTTCATTCGGGCAAACCGTTCCCGGTTCGGAGCCGTGATGATCCCCACCCGGCGGGGCGCCATGCAGAAGATGTATCTGGCTTTGCGGCGGGGCAATCCGGTGGCTCTGCTGGCGGATCAGAATGAAGTGCTGCACAAAGGCGTTTTCGTCGATTTTTTCGGACACCCGGCCTGCACCAACGCCAGCCTGGCCATGTTGTCGCTGCGTTCCGGCGCCCCGGTGGTGCCGGTCTTCATGATCCGCCAAGGCCGTCGTTTCCGGGTCGAATTCGGCCCGGCGCTCGATCCGCTGCGGACCGGCGACACCACCAGGGATGTGGAAGAAAACACGCAAATCTACACCCGCATCATCGAAGATTTCATCCGCCGCTATCCCGACCAGTGGTTCTGGGTGCACCAGCGCTGGAAGACCCGCAACCTGCGCAACTGGCCCGACCCGGTTCGCCGCGCCCGCTGGCTCGAGGCGCAACGCAAAGAGGGGTTGAAATGAGCCGGCCGATCGCGGGAAAACGAATCCTCGTGCGTTCCGCCAACTGGGTGGGCGACGCCATCATGTCCACCCCTGTGCTGCGGGCTTTGCGCCGAACCCTGCCCGGCAGTCACATCACCCTGTTGGCCAAACCGTGGGTGGCGCCGGTCTTCGAAAACAATCAGAACATCGATGAGATCATGGTCTACGCCGCCGACGGCGCGCATCGCGGCATCAAAGGATTGTTCCGCCTGGCCGCCCGGATCCGCCGGGAAAAGTTCGACACTGCGCTCTTGCTGCAGAATGCCTTCGAGGCCGCCTTCCTGACCTGGCTGGGGGGCATCCCGCGGCGCATCGGGTATACCACCGACGGCCGCAGCCTGCTCCTGAC
>JAEYRZ010000015.1 GCA_023435265.1 Pseudomonadota bacterium | reverse complement strand
GTGTAGATCTGGGTGGTCGAAATGTCCCGGTGCCCCAGGGCACGTTGGACAAGCAGCAGGTCATTGGTGGCGCTGTAAAGGTGAGTTGCAAAGGTGTGCCGAAGGCCGTGCGGTGTCAGGTGCTTGTCGATGCCGGCCATTTTCAGCCAATGAGCGAAACGGTTGGCGATCTGCCGCTGGCAAAGGTGAGTGCTCCGGTTGGACAAAAAGAGCGCCTCGCAATCTGGTGTTCCATGGCGCCGGCGTTCGGCCAGGTAGCGGCGCAGCAGTGCGCGCAGGTCGGTCTTGATGAACTTGACCTGCACCATATTGCCCTTGGCCCGCACCCTGAGATGCTTGGCGTCCAGGTCGATGTCATCGATGGCAAGGGCGGCCAGCTCGCCAAGCCGGATGCCTGTGCCCAGCAGCACTTCGATCATCACCCGGTCGCGCAGCTCGGCGAACCCGCTGTGGCCTTTGAGCGTTTTGAGCAGGCGCTTTTTTTCCGAGGTGGTCAAAAACCCCGGGGGCTTACGCGTCAAGCGGTGCAATCGGATAGTCTGCGCCGGATTATCCTTGGTAATGCCTTCCCGGGCTGTCCAGGAGAAGAACGCCCGTACCGCCGCTTTCATGCGGTGCAGCGATGCTGGCGAACGCACCCCGCCGGCAATGGTTAGCACCTCGGCCGAAGCGAACACCCGCTCTATCAACGAGGTCGTGACCTGCCGGCAGGAGAGGCCGGGGGCCTCGCGTTCGGCCACGCGGGCGACAAGCGCGAGGTCCCGGCGGTATGCGGCGATGGTCCCCGGCGACCGCTCTTCGGCCGACAGACGGCCGCAGAAAGCCTCTACGGCCGCCGTCATGCTCAGGTCCGCGCTGCTATTGCTGCTGTTCATCGTTCTCTGCCTTGATTTTGCTGTGACCCATGGGTGTGCTCTTAGGCAGGGGCAGGGTCTCGATGCGGCCGGTCTCCTTGGCCCAGATCATCATCATGCGAAAGACGCGCATGGTCTTGGCCACCGTGCGTTCGGCCCGGTCGCTGCCGTCGGCGAGCTTGAGCAGGGCGTCCGATTTGAAGAACTTGCCCACGTGGAAGGCCTGGATGCCGGTGATCGGTTTGTCCTTGCCGAAAAAGGCGCCGGCCTGATCCAGGTCCTTGGAATAGGTGTAAAGCGTTCTTTCCTTTTTGCCGGTCTGGCGCAGGTGCTCGATGAAGTCTTTGGCGGTCTGTTCGAAAGTGTGTTCGGTCATGATTTTTCCTCCTGTGAGTTGGGTTTTGAATCAGCCCAGAAAGATGTCGATCTGATTGAACATTTCTGCCACGTGGCCGAGATCGCCGACATGGCCCCAGCAGACAATGGGCTTGCCGTGCTTTTCGAGCTTGTTCTGGATGCTGGAAAGCAATGCATTGATGCGCAGCTGTTTTTCCCGGTAGGCCGCAAGGGCTTGTTCCTGGTTGGCTTTGCAGTCCATCAGTATATCTCCGCTTCGGGTTTAAATTCTTCGCGGGAGCATCCCGCGTCATCTCCAATCACGCTTGGAAAAAGATATAAATCAAGCGCTTAATGATGCTTTACGGCAATAATTTTAAACGGCAGACGAAAGGAGAAGAACATGGGTAAAAAAGCAGTAAAATGGTTGGCCTTGCTGACCTTGGCTTTCGCGGTGAGTGGGTGCGCCACCTCGCAGCCGCCCGAGGAGATCCGCTCGGCCGTATCGGTGGTCAACCGCTACACAGCCGAGTATGTGACCGAGGCCAACAAAGCCCTGGCCGAAAGCGGCCGGCCCGATGCGGGACGCCTGATCGGCATCGGCATGCGCCTGCAGATCGCCGTTGACGGGCTCGACCGCTGGGCCAACGGCGGGGAAAAGGAGGCTGTAAAATGAAAACGATCCTCGAACAAAACAGCGACGTGGTGCGCCAGGCCGGGCAAGCCCTGGTCAAGATCGGCGCAGACCTGGCCGCCGGGCACATCGACGGCGCCCTGGATAAGCTCGAAACCGCCAAGCAGCAGTACCGCGAGTGGGAGGAGCTGGATAAAGCCATCGCCGACATCGAGCAGGCCGGCCGCGGCAATCAAGCTAACCAGGCCGTGCAGCAGGTGCTCGTGCAGCTGGTCGAAACGATCCTGGCCACCTCCATGCTGGGCCAATCGGTTAGCTGATGGCCAAAATCACGGCCCGGGAGCGAAAGCTTGCCGAGACCCTGCGCGATCCTGTGCTGTGGGGCCAGGCCTATTTGTTCAACAGGGACGGCGCGGAGCGCGGCTACTGGGACCACCAGGTGGATGACCTGCGATGTACCGACAAGAACATCATCCACCTGGACGGCCGCGATGTGGGCAAATCGATCGTGCTCTCCACGGACGCCTTGCATTTCGCTTTCACCACACGCGGCGGCCAGGGTCTCATCGCCGCGCCGCACCAGGGGCATCTGGACACGATCATCGAGGAGATCGAGTTCCAGCTCGACACCAACCCGGATCTCATGAACAGCGTGGCCCTGACCAAGTACGGCAAGCCAAAGATCCACCGCAAGCCGTACTTCCGCCTGGAGTTCACCATCGGCTCGGTGCTTTACTTCAGGCCTGCCGGTGCCTACGGCGACGCCTTCCGTTCGCTGCACGTGGAACGGGTCTGGGTGGACGAAGGCGCCTGGCTCACCGAGCGCGCCTGGAAGGCCCTGCGTCAATGCCTGAAGTCCGGCGGCCGGCTGCGCATCTATTCCACACCCAACGGGTTGCGGGACACCACCTATTACCGGCTGACCTCATCGGAGCAGTTCAAGGTGTTCCGCTGGCCATCCTGGATGAATCCCAATTGGAGAGCGGAACGCGAAGCAGAGCTTTTGGAGTTTTACGGCGGCCGTGACAGCGCCGGCTGGCAGCATGAGGTAGCCGGCGAGCACGGCAAGCCATCCTACGGCGCCTTTAATGTGGAGCAGTTCAACCTGTGCCGTCAGGAGATTTTCGAGTACCAAAAGATCGTCATCACCGATGCCGAGCTGCGCGACTGCGAAACGGAAGAAGCGGCTCACGACCGCCTGGAGATGCTGCTGAACCTGACGCCCAGATCAGGTTTGTTTTGGATCGGAGGCGACCTGGGCTATACCAATGACCCGACCGAGATCGTGGTTTTCCAGGAGATGGAGATCGGCGAGCGCAGCTTACTCAAGATGATCCTGCGCCTGCACCTGGAACACGTCGCCTACCCGCACATCGCCCAGATCATCGCGCTTTTGGAGCGTTACTATACGCCGGCGGGCATCGGCGTGGATAACGGCGGCAACGGCCTTTCCGTGGTGCAGGAACTGCTCACCCTGGACAAGTACAAGGGGCTGGAACTGGAAGGCCGTCTGAAAGGTTATGACTTCGGCGGCATGACGCGCCTTGCGGTGCGCGACGGCAAGGAGGTCAAAAAGCGCACCAAGGAGTTGATGACCAGCTTGATCAACGGCGCCATGCAGCGCAAGCAACTCATCTTTCCATCCGAGGACCTGGAGATCGAGGACCAATTCACCACCCACACCTATACCTTGCGTGATGGCAAGGTCATCTATTCCAAGGGCAACGACCACATCGTCGACGCCGTGCGCTGCGCCATGCTGGTGCGCGAGGAGGGTAATCTTGATCCGCTGGGTGAGGAGACCGTATCGCTTAAGCCGGTGCTCACCAATCCGGTGTTTGTTTGAAAGTCAGGATTTTCTTGTCTTTTTATAATTACTGGATAATAATCCCTACAGATAAAAATAAATATAGGGATTATTATCCATTATGAAGGCCGAAAAACCAGAAAGTGCCTCAAATAGGGCTAAACAGATTATTCAGGAACGTGGCGGTATTATACGCACAGCACAAGCTATGCAAGCCGGAATCCATCCACGAACGATTTATCAACTTCGTGACAGAGGGGAACTGGAGCAGCTTTCCCGTGGCGTGTACCGACTCGCAGGGCATGATTCGGTAGCTAATCCCGATCTGGTTATCGTCGCCACCAGAATCCCGCATGCTGTTGTTTGCCTGGTTTCCGCACTTGCCTTTCATGAAATAACAACTCAGATACCCCATTCGGTGTCTATCGCCCTTCCAAAAGGCGCCGATTCGCCACGACTTGATTATCCGCCGATTACCACTCATCGGTTTTCAGCTGCCGCACTGACAGAAGGCGTCGAGGAACATCAGATCGACAATCGTTCCGTGAAAATTTATGACCCTGAGAAAACGCTCGCCGACTGTTTCAAGTTCCGCAATAAAATCGGCATGGATGTAGTGCTGGAGGCGCTGAAACTATATAAAAATCGTAAGTCATTCAACCTTAAAAAACTGCTCAAATATGCGAAAATCTGCCGAGTTGAAAATGTAATGCGGCCATACTTGGAGGCGAGTGTATGAAGGGCATCAAAAATATACCGGCATCGGTTCGTCAACGCCTTCTCAACCGAGCCAAGAGGGACAAAAGGCCGTTTAATGAGCTGCTTCAGTATTACGCCATGGAGCGATTCCTGTATCGCCTTTCAAGATCGGCTCATGCCGACCGATTTATTCTCAAGGGCGCGTTGATGCTAAGGGCCTGGCGTTCACCGGAATTTCGTCCGACCATGGATATCGACATGCTGGGAAGAACGAGCAATGATGAGGCCAATATCATCGCCCAGATTCGAGAAATTATAACTGTGGATGTGGACCCCGATGGCCTGCGATTCGACCCCGATTCGGTCCAATCTGAAAGGATCACCGAGGACGCGGATTACAAAGGAATTAGAATACGGTTTCGAGGAATTCTGGACTCGGCCAGAGTCAGCATGCAGATAGATATCGGTTTTAGCGACGTTGTTTACCCTGGACCGGAAGAATCGGATTTTCCAACCATGCTGGATTCTCCCGCCCCGAGAATACTTTGCTATAGCCGCGAGAGCGTCATCGCCGAGAAGTTTGAAGCCATGGTGAAGCTGGGCATTTTGAACAGCCGAATGAAAGATTTTTACGATATCTGGCTTCTTTCACGCCAATTCGATTTCGATGGAGCGAAGCTGACTGAGGCGATTCGGTTGACATTCGAGAGGCGCGGAACGGCGTTGCCAACCCAGATCGAAGCGTTTGATGAAAACTTCATCGATGCAAAACAGGTCCAGTGGACCGCCTTTTGGAAAAGACTTCAATACGATCATGTCCCATCCTCATTCAACGATATCGTAACGGAGATAAAAGAATTTCTCGCACCGCTTGCCTCTGGACTTTTGCAAAATAATTCAAGCGCTATGAAGTGGGCCGCTTCAGGCCCATGGGCTTGATTTGTCGATGCCGTGCGCTTGCTTAGCCTATTTCGTAGAAACAGGCCGCACCTACACTGAGCGGACAAGAAAAACAGTTACAATCCAAGGGAAACAGTTACAAAACGGTCTATGGCAAGAAAAATGATTACGCAAATCTGCACCGAAGATCTTATAACGGGCGATGATCCCCTTCGGGGGATTGCAGATCAAGGCGCTTCATAACTCTTTGTCCAGATTTTCATCCGGCAAGACCCTTCCATCTTGAACTTCCGTCAACCCTCTTTGCACAGAGTCGATAAAATGAGCGTTTTCTGTGAGAAGATCATAAACAACCGGAGAAATAAGGACAGCCGCTGCTTTGCCGTGTTGCGTGATGACAAGAGGACGGTGCGAATGCTGGACTTGATGGATCATCATGGATGCGCGGTTTTTAAAACCAGACAAAGAAACAATGTCTCTGGAAATGAGTATCGGCTTCATAGCAGGACTTTCTTCTTGTTTGGAATTTGTTTCAAAGTTAGGCCGAAATCCGGTTCAGTTCAAGTATGGGTTTCTATATGAGAAACCTCCCTGCCACACGTAGCTTCTAAACTGGGAAAAATTATTTCCACTTTATATCAAAACTGGAAATTTTCCCGTCCACTTTAAGCCATCACCCCACCCGACGCTTTCCATCCCTCGCCGGTAAGTAACCTTCATCGCGCCAGCTTCGGCTCGTACGGACCGCCTATGCGGCCGACAAAGCCGGAATCACCGAGGGGGAACTCGTGGAAAGCAACGCCCGACCAGACCAAATCCAAGCCAACCCGGACACCACCGGCTTCATCATCGCACCCATGGCCGCTGCCGCCGCATTGGACGCAGCCGCCTTCAGCCGGGTCAATGCCTCCGAGGCGGTTCCGGCCACCTGGGAGGAGCGCGCCAGGAAAGCCTGGGAATACTACGTCGAAGAGCCCCTGGTGAAAAACTGCGTCAACTCCTGGCGCACCTTCGCCGTAGGCGATGAGATCAAGATCGCCGGCGATGACGACAAGCTCAAAGAGGAAGCCACCGCGGCGGCTTACCGGCTCAATCTTTCCCAGTTCGTCAAGGACATGATCCTGCAGCTTCTGGTCAAGGGTGATGCGGTCGGGTTCAAACGCTACGCTAAATCGGGCCGCGACATCGAGGAACTGGTCTGCGTCAACCCGGTCTCGGTCAAGGTAAAGTACGCCCAGGGCGAACTCATCGAAGCCCAGCAGTATCCAGAAGAAGCAGGCGGCGCCGGAGACTCCATCCCGCTGCCGGTCGAGCAGGTGATCCATCTCAAGTGGGACGCGCCGGCCTTTTCCCCGCGGGGCAACTCCCTTGTGCTGCCCGCCTTCCAGTCCATCGAGCTTTTGCGCGATTACCGCCGGGCCGAGCAGGCCATCGCCAAGCGCTGGGCTACGCCCTTTCGCCTGCTCAAGGTGGGCGGCGCCTTCGGTCAGAAGATGGTGATGCCCGATCAGAAGATGCTCGAACAGGTCCGCGACATGGTCAACAAGATGGACATGAAAAGCGGGCTGGTGGTGCCGTTTTACGTGACCGTGGAGACCCACGGCACCGACGGCCAGGTGCTCAAGGTCGAAGACAAGGTCAAGGAGGTCAAGGAAGACATCGTCGTGGCCCTGGGGCTTTCGCGCTCGCTGGTCACCGGCGACGGTCCCAACTTCGCCACCGCCTCGGTCAGTCTGCAGAAGATGATGGTCATGATCCGCGAGATCAAGCAGGCCGCCCGCAGGATCCTGGACTGGACCTTCGACGACTGGATGGAACTGCACGGCCACGGCGACAAGACCATTCAGTTTATCTTCAACGATCTCGACCCTTCCGACGCCGTCGATTTCAAAAAGCTGCTCATCGAGCTTTACGACCGCAAGCTGATCAGCCGTTCCAGTCTGCAGATCAAGATGGACCTGGACCCGGACATCGAGGCCGCCAACCGCGAAAACGAGCGCAAGGACATCGACCTGATGGACGAAAAGCAGGTCAAGCCGGTGGTGGACATGGTGGTCGCCGGCATCCTGAGCGTGCCCCGCGCCCGTAAGATGCTGGGCATTCCAGCCGAAGACGGCGAGCCGGCCACCGAAGCCGGTCTTTCCTGGTCGCAGGATCTGGCGGCGACCGGTGATGCGGCCATCTGCGACGAATGCAGCCACTTCAACTCCGATACCAACCACTGCCGGGTGCATGACAGCGAGCGCACCTTCGACGCTGAGGCCTGCCGCTTCATCGACCGCCGCGAGCCCTCCTGATGCCATCCGATCTTGCCGAACGCATCCGGGCAGCCACGCTAAAAAGCCTTTCCGCGCGCAACCGCTACAACGACCAGGTCACCGCCCAACTCACCCGGTCTCTTAGCCAGGCCGAAAAAGAGGTGGCCCGGGCCATCTTGCAGTACCGCTCCCTGGGTTCGCTTCCCGACAACAAGCTGGCGGCCTTGAAGGGCCTGGAAAAACTCCAGGGCGAGCTCGGCGACATCATGCGGCAGCTCAGGCGCGAGCACACCCTGGTCTTCAGAAAAAGCACGAAAGAAGCCTTCCGTCTCGGCATCGGCCAGGGCATCGGCGAACTGACCGAGGCGGCCATGCCGTTTTATAGCGATCTCACACCGGCCAGCATTGACAAACTCTCCGCCAAGGTCTTCACCATTGTCGATACCAATGCCCTTGATTTCATGGGGCAGTACAACCTGACCCTGGCGGGCGACATCCACCGCGAGCTCGCAGGCGGCATCAAGCGGACAATCCTAAACGGCATCGCCACCGGCAAAGGGGCCGACGACATCGTCCGCGACCTGGGCAAGGTAATCGTGGACAAAGACTCCTTCCGCCAGGCCGGCACCCGGGTGTTCAGCAAGGCCCAGTATCGCATGGAGATGATCGCCCGCACCGAGGTGCTGCGCGCCCACAACATGGGTCGGCTCAAATTCCATGAGCGCGCCGGTGTGCAAAAGCTCGAGTGGCTGGCCATGGAAGACGAGCGAATGTGCCCGGTCTGCGGCGCCCTGGACGGCAAGACCTATCCCATCGACAAATTCCCCCAGCAGCCGGCGCATCCCCACTGCCGTTGCACCAACATCGTGGCCTGGCCTGTGGCCATCTGCGGTGCCGCCATGGCCACCAAGGCCGCCTCCCAGTCTCCGCAGGCCGACACATGCATTCTGCCGCCCCAGGTCCTGGAAGGCATGGCCGATGCCCAGGCTGAGGAAAACGCCAAGCTTAAAAATGCCTTTGAAAGCGGCGGCCTCTCCGACCTGAACACCCTGACGGTCAAGCAGCTGCAGACACTGGCCAAGGGTAACGGCGTCGCCGTGGCTCGCACCAAAGCCGATTTTATTAAGCTGCTGGATGCCGTCGAACCGGGCATTGACCACAACGACCTGGCCGGTGCGGCCCTTACCGCCAAGCTTAAAGAACACAAGATCGGGCTGCTTCGCCCCAAAGAGGAGCTGGTTGCGCTGCTCGCCAAAAAGCAGGCCGAGTTCAAGCAGGCCAAGCTGCTTGCCCAGCAGATGGAAAAGATACCGCCGGCCGAGGGGCTGGACGGTATGACTGCCCAGCAGCTCAAGGAGATGGCCAAGGAAAATGGCATCTCGCTCAACATGACCAAGCAGGAGACCATCGAGCTGCTGGATAAGCTCGAGCCCGGCATCGACCACAGTGGTCTTGCGGGCAAGGAGCTATCGGCGGCCAAGCAGAAGTACGGTCTCGGCGTGCTCAAGAACAAGCAGCAGCTCATAGAAGCCCTGCAGAAAAAGGCCGGCGCCGACATGGCCGAAAGCGCCAAGAAAAAGGCGCTGGACGAGGTCAAGCAGCAACTGATCCAGAAGCAGAAATCGGCCCTGGAAGAGGCCGCCAAGGCGGTCGTTGTTCCCGAGAGCCCGGGCGGATATTCGGCTTTTCTCGAATCCATCACCCAGGCCGAAAAGGCCGTCACCTCCGGTGCGGACCTGCCCCAGGAGATGCTGGCCGCTTACAGCAAGGAGATCGTCCTCAAAAAGCAATTGTTCCTGGAGCAGATCGCCAAACTAAAATCCAGCGACCTGAAGAACATGGCCAAAGAGACCAAGCTCAAGCATTGGCAGTGGGCCAACAAGGACGAGCTGGTTTTGCTGTTCACTGAGACCGATCCGGCCAAGATCAAGGCAGTCAAGGAAAGCATCGAAGTAAAGCATGCCGCCTGGGCGGGAAAACACGGTGGTAAAAAAGTTTCCGCAGCGCCGAAGTCAATCAAGCCGGCTCCTACCCCAAAGGCCGTCCAGCCTTCGGCGCCGATCTTTAGAAAGAAAGGCGCCGAGTTCGAGGAAGCGGATCTCGCATGGCTCGAAAAGGGCAAGCCGAAGAATTTCACCGCCGCGGGCAAGGCCAATGTGGGCGGCGCGCACCCGAAGGAATTCTGGACCGACGAGAAGGGCGACCGCTGGCTCTTCAAACCGGTCGCAAATTCGGGAGACGAATTCATCGCCTACGGCGAGGAGGCCGCCTACAAGATCGGGCGGCTCATCGATCCAGGAGCCGTCGAGGTGCGCACCATCCGCCTGGACGGCCGGCTCGGCTCCATCCAGAAATGGCGAATCGACCTCAAGGACAAGTTCGATTTTGTCGGTATCGACCTGAGCGATCTTACCACCCTGGAAATCGAGCAGATCCAGCGCGAGCAGATCATCGACTGGCTGATTTCAAATCACGACGGCCATGCCAAACAGTTCCTGCGGGCCAAGGACGGCAAAGTCTATGGCATCGACAAGGGGCAGATCTTCAAACATCTGGGCGAGGACCGCCTGGCCGTCGACTATCATCCGAACGCGCGCTGCGGTGAGCAGGAGCCTTTCTACAACATCCTTTTCAGGGCGGCCAAACAAGGCAAGGTCAAGGTCGATCCGGCGGTCGCCTTGCGCCACATCCGCGAAGTGGAGAAGATCGCCGACGACGATTATCTCGATCTGCTGCGTCCGTATGTCGAGGGGCGCTTTGGCCGCGATGAAAGCCGCAAAGAGGCCTTTTACCAAATGGCCCTGGTGCGCAAGCGCAACCTGCGGCGCGATTTCGAAGGCTTCTATGCGGATGTTCTGGGTCGGCGGGATTTTCGTTTTGATGGTGTGCTGGAAGCCCTTCCGAAAAGTCGCCTGGGGCCGGCCGAAGAGGAGTTGTTGGCGGAAGTCCGCACGCTCGGCTGGCAGGGCAAGGTCCTTCCCTTCGACGAGGATGCCATCGAGGACCAGAACGCGCTGATTTTCGTCGAGACGATCAAGGGCAAGCCGCGGACCGTGGTCAAGATGAAGGTCCGCCCGGAGGGCGAAACCAAGCTCCTGGAGGCATTACGCAAAGCGGGTGTAGAAACCTCAATCGCCAAGGTGGGCGAGCAGCTGCCGCAGGATATATTCGCCCAGGACATCCTGGCGGCGGTCAAAACCGTCAATCACCACGTCCAGAATTTTGAGTACAACCAGGTGAAGATCAAGAAGGCCGCCGATCACCTCAAGGCCCTCAAGGAGATGGCCGGGTCGGACGATCCGGATGTGCGCGCCATGTCCCGGGCTTACATCGATTGGATCGAAAAGGTCCAGGAAGCCGTAAGACAGCGTAAGCCCATCGACGGGCATTTCGACCCGTACCTCAAGCAGTTTGTCTCGAAGAAAAAGAATCCCGACAAAACCTCTTTTTCCGTGCACCGGACCAAGGTGCTGCAGGCCCGTCGGCAGCTGAAAAACGGCGAGATTGTCGTCGCAGACGATGCGGCTGACAATGCCTCACTGTTCCGCGGCCGCAGCCTGAAGGCCGGCGAGCAGTACGAGATCGACTTCGGGGACGGAACGCGCGCCCTGTACCGCCCCTGGTCGACCAAGAACCTGTACGCCCAGCAGGGCGAATTCGAGCTGATCCTTACGGAGCGCCCGGATGCCAAAAGCATCGGCAAAGCCATGGAACACATGGAATCGATCGGTCTAAAGGCCGGCGTGGCCTCGCCCCAGGATGCCGAGCTTCTCTATTTGCACAAGCAAGCCTATCTCGCCAAGGCGGACCGCGAGCCGGAGTACAAGAAGCTGATGGAGGATCTGGACCGCCGTGCGGCCGGCAAGGAGGAACGCATCCGGGAAACGCGGGGGTACTGGGAGCGCCGGCTCGGGGTCAAGGACATTACCCGTCTGCCCGGCTATGACCCGCTGGGCGGGTATCAGGCGGCCTTCAAGGATCCTGCCAAGCGCGCCGGATACCGCCATCAATACCGCTTCGACATCACAGACGAAGATATGGAAAAAAAGATGAAGGGATACAGTCTCCACCATAGCCTGACTAACGGCGAGGACATGGCGACCTTCATCGAGACGGTCCTGGATAACAACGGTGCCATGCTGAGCACCATCGAAAAGCTGCGCGCCGGCGTTCCCGTGGACGGCATGTCGCCGGAGGCGGATATGGACACGGGAGGTGCAAGCTACTTTTTCACCAGGATCAAGAAGCTCCCCACCGCCGGCGGATCGCCTGACAAGGGGCTATACTTTAAAAAGCAGATGCTGCGGCGCATGGATGCCATCAGCTACGACCATGACGCTTTCGGAAAGGTGCGCGACGACTATGTCGTAAGCCATCGCGGGAGCACGCCCGAGGAGTGGAAGCAATTTGCTAGGCGCAGCGGCAACGAGACGATTTTCAAGTATTCGGTGACGCTGCTCGATAATATCGAGCTGATCGTGGTAGGCAGCGAACGCGAAAAGCAGCGGTTGCTGGAGGTGTTCCGCAAGCAGAAAAACGCGCGGTTGCCCGACGGCCGCAAGATCGAAGACATCGTGCTGGTGAGGTGAACATGAAAGATTTCATAGAAAGGGAAAAGAAGCGGCTGCAGGTGCTTTTCGACCCCTTCAATGCGGGCGGCTCGTGGATGACGCTGGCCGAGGAGGGTTACCAGACCGTTCGGCTCGGTCTGGTCGACGGGTTCGCCATCACTCGCGTTGCTCCCCATTTCAGTTCCGCAGGCGAAGTCACCCATGTCGATTTCTGGCTGCTCATCAAGATGGTTGGATACCACGAGGGATTCCAGCACGCTCACACCATCAAGGTCATCTCCTGGTCGCAGGAGGACACCTACCTTCTCGATCTGACCGATGACCGCGGACGGCGCTTTCACGTCGAGCTCATCTTTCCGGAGCTGGAGCGAGATTTCGCAGCGGACTGGAAGACTTGGACCGGCTACAAGGCGAAGGACCGCGAGCGCTTTGAAAGGATCGATGCCGACATTCTTTCAGAACATCTTGCCATCGCGGAGGAGTGGCCATGAAGCTGCGTTACATGATCGATTCAGTTTTGAAGGACCGGACAGCCGCCGTTCCGGTCTTTGAGCCGGTCGGCCTCTGGGTCCAAGGATACGTCCCGGGCCTGGACATCGAAATGTACTACATCGAAAGCACCGATCCAAAGGTGGCGGAACGGCAAGAGGAAGCGGCCTGGATCGTCAATCGCCTCGTTGAAAACGACATAACGGCAATCCCGGCGGACTTTCTCGAATATCACCAGCTCTCCCGTTCGCCCTACGACGGAACCTTCTCCGAAATCACGGAGACCGACCAATACCCTTCCTTTGATGCCTGCGCCAAGGCCGTCCTGGCCAGCATCGCCTCATCGCGCTGAAAAATATTCGCCCCTTCCGACACATCCAAAACCCCTCCGGTAAGTAACCGCCCAAAGCCCACCGCGCCGTTGCGGCGGGACTAAGCGGACTTTACCGGAGACGTTGATGGAACTGTTTGCGACCGATCTTGAGCGGCTGGCGTTTTTGCTGGAGGCCGATGCGGCCCTGTCCGTCGATCCCGAGGATCTCGGGAGCGAGGCGGCCGAACAGAAGGCTCCCGAAGAGCAGCCTTCCGAAAAGCGCCCCAAGTACATCACCAACTACATCGGCAGCAAACAAAAATTGGTTGACTGGATCTGGAAGCACACCCCCGAAGGTGTCGGCACGGTTGTCGACGCCTTTTCGGGTTCCGCAGTGGTGGCCTATATGTACAAGGCCAAGGGGCTGCGCGTTTTGGCCAACGACCGGCTGCACTACTGCCACCACGCCGCCCGAGCGATTATCGAGAACAATGGAACGCGCGTCAGCGACGAGGAGATCGAAGCGCTTCTGGCCGACAACGCCAAAGCAAAGACCTTCGTGCAGGACAACTTCAAGGGCATTTTTTTCGCCAAGGGTGTCCACGCCCTGATCGACACCCTACGCGCCAACTGCGACAGACTCTCGGGCCTTAAAAAGGACATCGCCCTGTTCGCCCTGGGCAAAACCTGCATGAGCGGCAAGGGCGGGTTCGGCCACTTTTCTTCTTCCACCGACTACGGCAAGCGCCAGGACTCGCCCGAGGAGTTCAAAAAGCGCTTTGCCGACAACCTTGCGCGCATCAACGCCCTGGTGTTCGACAACGGCAAGGAGAACAAGGCCTTCCGCCAGGACATCAACGAGATGCTGCCCAAAATGAAAGCGGATCTGGCCTATTTCGATCCGCCCTATGCCACCGAGTTTTCCACCACCAACTACGAGCGGGCCTACCACTTCGTGGAAGGGCTGATGACCTATTGGGACGGTCTTACGATCAAAAAGGACACCAAGGTCAAGTACTACGAAACCGATCATCAGACCGTCACCAAGTCCAATGCCGGCGAATTCTTCCGGACTTTCTTGGGCAACGCCAAGCATATCCCGCACTGGCTGATCTCCTACAGGGATCACGCCTATCCCGACGAACAGGAGATGCGCAAGATCATCGCCTCTTTGGGCAAGCAAAGCCGCATGCAGTCCAAGGACCATCACTACGCCATCACATCGCGGCACGGCGAGGCTTCCAACGCCAAGGAGCGCCTGTTCATCTGTGCCCCGGCCTCCAAATCCAAGGCCGATGAACAGGGCGGTGAAAAGCCGGCGCCCCTGGCCGCGGCCGCCAACTTTCATACCAGCATCCCGGTGGAGATCCGCATCGATGCCGAGGGGCTCAGCGCCGAGGCCATGGGGGTCGGCACGGCCGGCGACCCCCAGTTCAGCTTCATCCTGTGCAGGACCGGCACCAACAAAAACGGCGACCACTTCACCGCCGAGGAGCTCTCCGGCCGGCATATGACGGCGGTCAACAAGAAGATCGATCTGCAGCACTCCCAGGAGTTCAACGATATCGTCGGAGGCGTTGTGGCCGCCGACTACCTGGAGGACGACGGGGGCGGGCGGGTGGAGTGCGTGGGCGAGCTCTACGTCAACGACACCCCGGCCGCACGTTTGGCTTATAAGCTCATGAAGCGCGGGATCATCTCCCAGGTCTCCATGGAGTGCGACTACCAGGAGGGCGAGTGCTCGGTCTGTCAGAAACGCTTCAGCAACAAGGCCGATTACTGCCCGCACCTTCGCAAGTTCAAAGGCCGGGAGTACAACGGCCGGCCCGTCCATGAAATTTTGCACGGCGTCACCTTCACGGGCCTTGGGCTGCTCGACCGCAAAGGGGCGGACGAAAACGCCAGGATCCTGCAGGTGGCCTCGGTAGAAGATCCGATTCAATCCCAAGTCAAAGGAGATCCCGCGATGGAAGACAAAACCAAGACCAACGAAGATCCCTCCAGGTCCGAAACGGAGGCGGCCAAGAAAAAGCCTGAGGCCAAAGACGGTGATCCGGCCGCCCGTGTCACCGAGCTGGAAAAGGAAAACCGGCAGCTCAAGGCTCAGGTGGCCGAGCTGCAAAAACGTATCCAAGAGCTGGAGAGCGAACAGAAGGCCGCGGCCAGCCGCGCCCGGGCCAAGAAGCTTTTGACCAAGCTGGAGAAAAAGGGGCTCACCTTTGCCGGCGACGAGGAGCGCGAAAGCGAACTGCAGCGCCTGGCCGACTTGTCCGACGAGGCCTTTGCCGCCACCGAGGCCGCTTACGAGCGCATGACCAAGGCCGCCAAGCCCGAAAAGGGCGATCCGCCGGCCGGTGGTGATGACGAGTCCGGCAAAAAGGCCAAGGCCGGCACCGACCAACCGCTTCGAAGTGATGCCGGCGTGCGGCCCAAGGACGTGGACGATCGCAAGCTCTCGCTGGAAGACCGGCTGCGCAGCGGCTTCATGGCCGCCTACCGCAACCGCCTGGGCGAGGAATCCGACGAAACCCTGCAACTCGAGGCATAAGGAGGAAAGACCATGCCATTTATCAATCCGTGTCACCGCGGCCTGGCCTATGGTGACGGCCACATTCAGGGCGCCGGCCTTCTGGGCCAAGTGGTCCGCGTGGTGGGCGACGACCTGTTCGCCGTCAACACCGATCCCACCCGGCGCTCCTTCGGCATCCTGATCAAGGATTACCCCGCGGGCGAGATGTCCGGCATCTACTGCAACGGTGGCGTCTATGAAACCGATGCCTTCGAAGGCACCATCACCGCCGGCGAGGACCTGAAGGTCTCGGCCAACGGCCGCCTGACCGGCGGCGTCGCGGCCGGCGACCTGGTCGTGGCCCAGGCCATTTCCATCCAGGGCGGCGTCCTCAAATTCCGCCTGCTCATTTAACCCAAGGAGCCCAAGCACATGAAAAGCAAACGGATCAACATCCACTCCCAACAGTACATGGAAACCATGGCGCGGCTCATGAGCGAGGCGCTTGAGTCGCCCGAAGGCATGCGCGCGCTGGCGGCCGCCATCGCCGAGCCCATCGAGCAGGAGATCAAGCGCAAGGAGATCTCGTCGTTGCTGCTCACCCGGCACACCCTGCCCAAGGGCGAGCGGCCGGTCTACCAGAAAAAGCCCACCGTAAAGGCCCACTGGATCAGCAAGGACGGCGAGGCCCAGGAACAGGAGCTGGGAAAGGACGAGGTGGAGTTTCCCACCAACCGCATCCATTCCAACCCCATGGTGGACATCTCCGTGCTCAAGCACGGCAACATCGGCACGCTGATGGACATCCAGACCGGCGCGGCCGACGCCATCCGCAAGGAGATGGATCGGCGGTCAATTACGGTTATTTCCACGGCCGTTCCGGCAACAAACACCGTGGAAGTGACCGGCGACAAAGTCACCGAAGAGGCGCTCAACGAGGCCATCTCCATAATCGAGGACCTGGAGCTTGCCATCAAATACATCATCATGCGCGGCCGGCGCTTCAACGACATGCGCGGGTGGAACCTGGATCCCCAGACCAAGCTTGAGCTGCGCCAGAAAGGCGTCATCAAGAACTACGGCACCGGCGGCATCCTTTTGACCGCCGCCATGCCTATGGATGAGATCATCATCGTCCCCGACGAGGAGGTTGGCAAGCTGCCGGTGCGCGAGGCTTTGAAGACCGAGTCCATCGATCAGAAAACGCGCTTCAAGACCGGCTGGCTGGTCTGGTCGGAAATCGGCCAGGGCATCACCCGCCCGAACATTCTGGCCAAGGTCAAGCTGGTGCCATAATGAAAGGAGACTGTTCATGCTCACCATCAAAAATATCCGGCCCGGCATCCTGGTCATCCCGGATGCCGGCCTCAAGCTCAAACCCGGCCAGGCGGTCGATATCGAAAAGGGCACGCGGCAGATCGAGTCGGCCTTAATAAAAGGGTATCTTGCTGCGATCGACAGCAAGCAAGAGGTCCAGAGTCCGTCGCAGGAGCCCGTCAAGGAATCCGATGCCGTGGACCTGAGCAAGCTTTCCGCAGTGGAGGCCATTTCGCGGGTCAACGCCGAGGCCGATCCGAACACGCTCAAGGGCCAACTGGAGACCGAAAAACGCCGGACGGTGATCGAAGCGCTCAAAAGCCGCCTGGAGGATCTGCAAGGTGCTGCTCACTGATCTGATTGCCGACCTGCGCCTGGATTTAGCGGATTCGGGTTCAGCCTTTTTCGAGGACCCGACCCTGGAGCGATGCGTCCGAAAGGCGGTTTTCCGCGTGGGAAAGGACCTGCAGGTCGACTATGCCATTAATAGCGGGGATATCAGCCCCGATCCGGATGATGCCGCTCGGGACCTGATCTCGATCCTGGCTCAGGTTCATGCCTGCCAGGTGATGCGCGCAGCCACGGCCAACGCCTTTTCCTTTTCCAGCGGCGACAAGCGCGTGGACAAAACCGGTCAGCCCGGCCACTGGGCCAAGTTGGAGGCCGACCTGATGGCCGATTACCGCGAACGGCTGGGCGAATTGCGGCCGGAAACACAGATCGACGAAGACTCCTACATCATCACCCCCGCCAATCTGTCGCCGCTGATCTGTGAGCAGGGGAAACGCCGCCGATGCTCCTGACTGCGCAGGAAAGAGCCGCTGCCGTCGCCGATGTGGCGCAGCTGATTCTATCCTCTGGTCAGACGGCGATGGTCCAGCGGATCGTGCCCGACGAGCGGCTGTACGGCTCCGATGACCAAACCTACGGCGATATCGGGGAGATTCAATTGGAATTGGATGAAACACCTCCGGAGGAGCTGACAGGCAAGATCGACGCGATAGCCGACGTACTGCCCGATGCCGATGTGCTGGGGGAAGACCGTTTGGTGACGGAAAGCGAAACATACCGAATCCAGAGCGTCGAACCGGCACGCTTTTTCGGCGCCGTCACCCACAAAATCCTCCACTTGGTCAAGATCCATGGGCGTTAGACGCACCGGCGACTGGGACAAGGCACGCGCCAGACTGAATGCCAGCATGGGACCGCGTCTGGCCAATGCCCTGCGCCAGGTGACCATCCGCGGCGCTTTTTTCCTGGTGCGCGAAATCCAGCGCGGCATCCGCTCCCAATCCCCTGGCGGCCAGGCCTTTGTTAAACTCGCCGAAAGCACCATCGCGCGCAAAGGCTCCAGCAAGGCTCTGATTGACACAGGCTTTCTCATCAACGCCATCACCCAGAAGATCATGGCCGACAAGGCTTTCGTTGGTCTATTGCGCGGCACGGTCAACAAAGACGGCGAGGATATGGTCAACATCGGGGCTGTCATGGAATACGGAGCCAGCATCAAGCACCCGAGCGGCGCGACCATCATTATCCCGCCGCGGCCGTTTCTGCACCCGGTCATGGAAAAATACCGGAGTCAGATTATTGAGAACTATCGACAGGTGATCAGATCCGTAGGATTTTGATGCCCTATTCCGGTGGAATTTGCCGCTTGGTAATAATACAGATGCGCCAGTGGGAAGATGGTGGTCGACTATTTTTGTTGAGCTTTCAGTGGGATATGATATGTAATTTATATTCCAGTATTTTGATTAAGCTACATGTTGAGCCGGACCTCAATATCCCGATTGCTCATCGTAATATGGTGAGTTGTTAATGCACGGGAAACTTGTGTGAACAGGAGTTTCTCATGATCCCTTTAGCCTCACCGCATCGTGACGCCATACGGCTGCTTTTTATTTTAGTGGAAGGAAGTTCATTGGTATTACAACCGCACCCGAGCGGAGCCACATTGATTTTTCCTGGAGAGACCCGCCTCCTGGCGTTTGAATTCTGGGTGAGGAATCCAGATTATCTTGCCGCCGAACTTCTTGACCGATTTGAACATACTGGTGAGAAAAAGTTCCTAGTAGAGGTTGAAAGCATTTTTGCTGAGGATGAGCCTGATATCCGCCGCATTCCAATGATACGTTATCTTCGTGGCGCATACGAAAAACTGGATGATGCGCTGTCAATTTTGCGCTCACGCGATCTTGTTATGATTGAGCGAAAGGGCAAAGGCTTCCAAATCCATGAGACGGATTTTTTGGTCATGCCGAAAGCGCAAGATATCGCTAAGCAGATCGTAGCCGATTTTCCTGATCTTTCTTGGTATTCGCGGCGGGCACGTTTGGTTGCCGAGATCGCGGGTACAGATGGAGGTAAGGCTCTCAAGGCAAGGCAATACGAACGAGTGCAGTATGCAGAAACCCGACTCGGAGGCATTATTCCTTCCATTGCGGGCGAGACGCGCGAACGTCTCGAAATATTGAAAAAGGAAGCTGCATAGGGGGACGGAGGTGACTGATTATGGTTAAAAAGCGTGCATCGATGGGGTGGCTGGACGCGGTGGCGAAAAGTGCCAAGGTCGCTCCAGAGGCGGTCGATGCTGTCCTTACCAAACACTTGATCAGGCCAACACCGGTTGTAGCGACACCTCGACGTATTGTCCTTCGATCCATAGAATTTTCTGGCAAGAAAATGGAGGTCGATGACGCAGGTCCTTTTTCGTTTGAATGGCAAAGGTTGAATACCGGCATTTGGGCAATGCTCACCGAGGCTAATTTGAAAGGCAAATCCACCATTATCGAAGTGGTGCGATGGCTTCTTAGAGGGCGAAGGGCCGAAACACTTCAGGACGACGTGTGGAAATGGATAAACAAAGCGAGTCTTTCTTTCGATCTGGATTGTATACTTCATCGCGTTGTTGTTGAAAAGTCGCAGGATGTCGTTGCGGGAAACTTCGTTAAATCGTCCGCAGGCAAAGACATTGAAATCGCATCCTTCGAGTCGGCGGGAGAGTTTGAAGCGGTTATGTCATCTTTCTTCATGAAGGAACTGTCTCTGCATTCCATCACAGAATGGCGAGGCGGGGCTTCCGAGGACGAAGGGAAGACTGTAGTCCATGAATGGCCTAGCTTTTCGGGTGTGATGTTTATCGGGAGCGACTATAATTCACTGCTTGGGGACGTTGTCACGGCTGGACTCCCGGTAAGACTAATGCAGATGTATTTAGGATTGCCTTGGGTATCGACGTTATCGGCTGCCAAGGCGCTGCAGAAAGGTTTGAAGCAGGATCACGATACTCTCACTCGTCGCCGCGAGCAGGAAGTTAAAGAGAGAAAGGTGCGCGTCGAGGAGATCACCAAGAAATTAAACGACGCGAGGAAGAAACTTGAAGTGACTCCATCGGATCTGGAGCTGCGGCAAAACATTTCGATTGCCAACCGCCGCTTCGCGGCTGCAGAGCAGAAAACTAGACAACTTATGCAGAGCAGGGAATCGGCGGAAAAATTGCACGATGATGCAAATAAGATCTTCATGGAAGACCGAAAGGAATTGCAAACATTTCTTGATGAAGTCCAGGCAGGTGCGGTGTTCCGAAAGCTTGATCCTTCCTTCTGCCCTCGATGCGACAATGTTATAACTGCAGCTCGAAAAAAAAGAGAATTGGAAACTCATACTTGCTCTGTTTGTGGAGAGTCCGTTGCAAGCACTGAGGATGTGGAAGAACGCCGGAAGGTCCTTGAAGATCGCGTTTCAGCGTCAAAAGCTGCCTTAAAAAAAGCGAAAGAGAATATAGAAGATCTCAGCAGCAATCTGAACTTGTCCCTTGCGGATGCGAAGCGTTTAGAGAAGATATGCGAAGATCTAGAAGGCAAGCTAAAAAATCAGTTTGGACAGCGCCGAGAACTCGAACACGAGGTTACAGGACTTGAGGCCCGGCTCGAAGAGGCATCTACTGTGACAGTGCCAGAATCCAAGGAGCTTGTGGATGATATAGTGATTTCCGCTATAGTAAAGGAAACAGAGCGTATCGTGAAGGACGCTCAATCCCGGATACTTGATGATGTCTCAGATGCCATAACTGGTTATGCCAAGCGGTTTGGCATGCATAACCTCTCTAAAGCGACACTGAAAGGCAACGCGACTCTTCCTCTCGTCAAAGGAGGGGAAAACACTACTTATAGTAAGGTTACTAAGGGCGAGCAGTTGAGGCTAAAAGTGGCAACCGTCCTTGCAATGCTAAAAGTTGCCGATAAGCATGGTGTCGGAAGGCATCCTGGTCTTCTGATGATTGATTCTCCGGGTGCCCAGGAGATCGCAAGTGAAGATCTAAATGCACTCGTTTCTGGACTTGTGGAAATCAGTACGGAACTGCCACATTTACAGGTATTTGTCGCTGGCCTTGCGACTCCCGCAATAGCGGCTCGGGTTTCAAATGATAGGATGAGATACGCTGCAGGCGACGGTTCATTATGGTGAGTGATACTGGCATAAAACCTGTGATTCTACTGGACCAGCGGATAAATGCACTTCTATCAGCAGGTGAAGAGCCCGATTTGCAGAAAGTGGGCGGTTTGAGTGCCTTGTCCGAGGCTATCGATAGCGTTACGGAATCTGAGTATCTGCCTGAAATCGTCAGCATTCTGGTTGAAGCGCTGCATTTAGCAGCAGATGATGAAAGAGATCAATTTGGGGAGTTGATCTGCCGTTGCGTTGAATCCACAGACGTCGATATGGATTTGATGGTGGTGCTCGACATTATTGACGCTGCGCGACCTCTTCCGGGAAATGCTGATGATCGATGTCATGCATGGTTTCTAAAGGTCGCGGTGGATCAGCAGCATATGCCGATGATGCGGGCTACCGCTTTGGACGGTGCATTGCGGTTAGCTTTTGAAGACCGTCGAAAGCAACTTCGACTTATAGACGTCCTATTAGGCTTGGAGCCTACTGATGATCCCATTTTTTTGTCACGAGCTGTAAAAGTAGTTGGGGTTGCTCATACACATTGGCGAGAGCCTCAGCTCGTCGACCGTTTGATGGTTTTCTTAGACATAGATGAAGCCAGGGCCGAGGCGGCATTCGAACTTGGGATGTCATGGCTCGCCAATGCCTTGGATGCAACAAACCGCCAAAGTGCGATCGATGCATTCAGGGCGGCACGAAACTGGTTTAGAACCTCTGAGTCTGCATGTATCACTAGGCCCGATGCACAACTGTTCGTATCCTGCCTGGATATACTGATGGCGTTTAGCGAAAAAACACCAGTTGTACTTAAGGAATTTGTCCAAGGGTTGTCAGAGGCAATTCTTGCAATAAAAATTTGGCACAACCCCAGAACTCCATGGCTCGGGGCACGGCATCTCGAGATATGCCACTGGAATCTTCTCGCTCTCCGGTTAGAAAGACTCGCAAACAGCCTCTCTGAACCATCATGGTATTATCCCGCAGTTGTGGTTGAAGAAGAGCTCCTTGCTGTATATGAAGCCAGCAGAAGTGTGCTTCGTAGGAATTATGAGGGAGGTCTGGAGTCAGTTGTACGTCCGACGATCGAGGCTGGTATTGTTAAGCAGGTGGGGCAGTTGCACCACCTTCGACAGTGGCTGGATCAAAACAGTGATTCGCAGTGGATAGAATCAGCGGAAAGTCTCATTAAAAAAGTCGATACTGCGATCAAGATTGGGGCCGCCACCTACCACCCTAATGAGGCAGTGGTCGATGGGACATCGGCTACTGCCCTCATTCTGAAGTCCAATCTTCCAGAATCAGCAAAAAAGGCAGCAAACGAAGTTGTAAGCAATGCTTTCGCGGTTCAAGCTGAAAACTTATCCTTCTCGGAAACCCAGATCATTGAAGCATGTAAAGAAACAGCATCACGCCATCGCGATTATAATGATAACGCAACGGGAAGGAAGCTGTTTGATGCAGTCTTGTTTTTCACGGTGCGTTTTCTCGCATGTAGGCTTGATGTATCACGTAAGCATGACCGCACGATTTCTTATCTCTTCGAGCGTGATAATTCTAAGCTTCCTTTAGAAAGCGAACTCCAGATAGATTATTATCGTTTCATGTTCGCTGTCCTTTCAGGCACAGAAATAGAAGTAGAGAATATTGGTGGAGGTCGGGCAGACGTCAAATTTTCCTATCATGGCGAAAGGTTGATAGCGGAAATTAAACGAGAGACGAAAGATTGCTCATTCGAAGCTGTTGAAGGAGCATATGCCGCGCAGACAACCGAGTATCAGAATATCAACATTCGCCTTGGCTTCCTGCTCGTGCTTGACCTGACAGAAAAACGCGAAGGGACGCCACATATCTCCGCCTTGGTCAAGTCAAGCGTTGTTATCAGAAAGGGCGAAGATGATTCACGATTACTAGTGACTGTAAAAGTCCCTGGACGACGGAGATTACCAAGCGAATTGAGTGCGTAATATAAAGACTTTTATTACTTGGTCTTTTCACAATGATAAGTCCGCGGTCGATCAATCCATGCTGTCGATTCCGTATATCCATTGATTACTGGACTGATCATTTGTGACGAACCATTTTAAAGAGTTCAAAATCTGTTTTATGTGCCCAGTTTTTTGAGGCGGAATTCCCCACGTGCTCTGAGCGAGTTGAAGCTGACCGAACACAGTACGGAGATAGGGAGTATCTCGTTCGTATTATACCCGCTTAAAAATCCCGGATTCGATCTCTTCTATATCATATATTTCATTATCCCATATTTTACTACCTGCCCTCTTAGGATTGATCTTAAAATATTCGTTCCTATTGAGCAAATGGTTATAAATTGCAGTTTTCATTTCATTTTCAGAGTGATAATTACTATTAAAAATCACAGCCCTTTTTACTCCGCCGAACACAGATTCTATAACATTTAAAAACTGTGCTTGACTGGGAAGGGGAAGGGCATGAATTGTAGGCCCTCGAGGCAAAGTATTCAGCGATGCTATGCAGGCTTTGACAATTTTGGATTTATGCCAGGAAGCTTGATCCCATGTTAAAAAAAGATTGGAGTATTCATTGTGCCTGTAATAAAGGATTTTTATCAATGCAGTGATCGCATTCGAATCTTTATTCTTAATAAAAAACCAGTGTACTTGATTCTTTATCGCATCCAAGGCCCCGATTAAAGATACTCGCCCCTTTATAGTCTGATACTGGGGAAAAGTTTTATTTTCGCCTTTTGCCGTTAGACTTTTGCCTCCATATTTTTTAACCGGCCAAGGGCCGGCTTCGTCGATAAAGAAAAAAGCTTGGTCTGGTCTTAAATTATGCAAGACATCAAGCAGATCTCTGACTTTTTGGCGATATTTAGGGTCCGGGCTCGTCAGTACTTTTTTTGCGCGTCTCCACGAATAGTTGGTATCTTTGATCGCTCGATGAATTGCGCTCGTTGAAAGAGTCTTGCCGTAATCTTTTCCATATGCAGCTGCAATGGCTTCGATATGCCACGCCGTTCTGTTTATTTTGTAATCCTTTGGTGAGCGATGAAGAATTTTTATAATCCGATTTGTTCTTTCTTTTAATTCCGGATTGTTTTTCCGTTTGTCTAAGTTTGTTTCGATAAAAACAGTGCCGTCTTTTTCAAATCTATTAATCCATCGCTTTACAGTTGTAGGAGACCGGCGGACAATGGTCGTGATTTCGAGCATCGAACGCCCACTGCACGCCATAATTATCGCTATGGCTTTGTCTCTATGATTTCGATGTGTCCCCTTCTTGTAGCTGTTGAGCTTTTCAAGGTCGCTGTAGCTCAGTTCACGCTTTAGTGAAACCCCTTTATAAATCCATGGCTTGACCAATGCATATTTTAAGCAATGATCAAGGTAGAGGATGGCTGATTCCTTTGTGTCGGGGTTTATTGCGGGCGTGTCTTTAATTGCTTTTTCGATATCTTTTAGGCATCGCAAGGGAGAGTGCAAGTCTATTTCAATTTCCGCTCTGATTGAGTGCCCACGGTTTAATTCTCTGTTCTGTTTTATTCGATCTCTTCTGTTACCAAATTTAGGGATCAAAGCCTCTATTCCGCCCTTTCTATAACTTCTGCGATACCGATAGAGAGTCTGGAAGCTTACACCGTTTTTATTACAAAACTCGTTTAACGCCCGCTTCTTACGGTATGCTTCACCCAACCGCCTTTCTTCTGTTCGTTGATAGCGAGCGGCGCTTTTTATTAGCAAATATCTGATCTCGGCATGGATTAGATTATGGCCGTAATAATTATCTAAAATCCGTAAGCTATTATTATGTTCATTTAGTATTTGATCCATAAGCCCGACCTTTTAAGCTGAAAAAAACTCTTTATTCAAAATACGGTCTTATTTGGATGCAGTTTCTTCATCATTTTCCCAACAAACAAGTATCCTCCCCCAAAAACTGTAAATGAACAACATGACGGTAGCTGAAGTGCACCAGCGCTTTCAGCCGACATATCCTCGTTACCTCCGGTAAGTAACCCGCCAGAAACACCGGAGGCGACCATTGAGCACGATTCAGACAGCCACAGAAACCCTGATCCGGCTGGCCAAACAGGTCATCCACCCGGACACCGTTTTGGTGTTCAGCGATGACCTGTTCGAGGTGCAGTGCACGCCCAGCGTCATCCTGCAGGGGCCGAAGCTGACAGAGGACCAGTTCCGTCGCGGTCAGGCTAAGCTGTTCGAGAAAAACACGGCTGATCTCAGCTTCGAGGAGTGCCGCTTTCCAAGGCTCTATCACCTCGATTTCGACCTGGTGGTGACCGTGGACCGCGAGAGTGAGCTGCTCCAATTCCATGAAGCCGTATCCCGCTTTTTGCAGCTCAACCCTGTGATCCCCATCGCCGACCAGGGTGAGCTGAACCTGACCGAACTGGTGCCGCTGGGGGGCCTGGCCCGCGTAAACCTGTCCAACCTGCGCCAGAGCTCCGGCCGGCTGCGCATCGAATCCTGCCCGGTTTATGACGGCGAGGTCCGCAATGGCCGCTTGATCCGCGACCGCACTTTTCAGTTTCATGGCGGCGTGAACGAGGAGCAAACCCTGCAACCCTAAAGGAGAACAACCGTGATCGAGATCAGAAATCTTCAATTCCAGCCGCTCACCTTCCATCTGGGCGGTGGGGCCAGCCTGCACCTCGGCCCGCGGCAGAAAAAGAGCATCGCCAGAAAGGACCTCTCAGCCGAAATCCAGACCGCGGCCAAACGCGGCCTGGTGCGCATCACCGACCTTTCCACCGGCGGCGCCCCGGTCCAGGATGAACCGGCCGGGTCGAAAGAAGCCGCTGCCGAGGAGACCAAGGCCGGCCAGGTCAAGCGGAGGAAATAACCATGCCGACTTATTTATCGCCCGGGATCTACATCCGGGAAACGGATTTTTCCTTCTATGTGAAGCAGATCTCTACCTCGGCGGCGGCCATGGTGGGCGTTACCGAAAAAGGCCCGGTCAACAAGCCGGTGCTGGTCACGAGCTGGGAGCAGTTCATCAATCGCTTCGGGGCCTATATCAACGAAGGCTACCTGGCCTATGCGGCCCGATCCTTTTTTGACAACGGCGGTTCGGTGCTCTACGTCAACCGTATCGCCCACCTCACCGACCCGACGGATCGCGATACCCTTACGGCCGTTAAATCCTTCGCCGTGCTGCCGAACCGGGAGGCCACACCGGCCAACTCCTTGCGTATCCTGGCCGTAGACGAAGGGGCCTGGGGCGATCAGTTGTCTGTTTCCATCGAGGACGGCACGCTGGACCCGGCCAACCACTTCAACCTGGTAGTGCGCTTCAAGGGCAATGTAGTCGAAGTGTTCAAAGATCTCTCCATGGACGAATCCAAGGCAAGCCATGTCGAACTCTTAATCAACGACCGCTCCGATTTCATCATCGTTGAGGATCTGGCAGCCGCCTCGGGTGAGCCCGCCGATCGTCCGGCTGTTGGCGTCTATGCGCTTTCCGGAGGGGACAATGGCTTGGTTGATCTGGCGGACGCGGATTACATCGGCGATCCCTCGCAGCACACCGGCATTTACGCCTTCGACGAGATCGATGCCCTGAACTTGCTGATGGTGCCTGGCGTCACCACCGTTCCGGTGATCAATGCCGGTATCGCCTACGCCGAAAGCCGCAAAGACCTGCTCTTTATCGCCGATACGCCCATTCACCTGGAACCCTTGGAGGCGGTGGACTTCCGTAAAGGTCAGGGCATGTATAGCCACGGAGCCTTCAATTCTTCCTACGCCGCACTCTACTACCCCTGGCTCGAGATCAGCGATCCGGTCACCTCCCGCAACAAATTGGTGCCGCCCTGCGGAGCGGTTGCCGGCTGCATGGCCCGCAGTGACCAGAAGACCAACGTCTGGAACGCGCCGGCCGGCATCGACCGCGGGCGCATCTTCAACGCCCTGTCGGTGGCTTACAAAACCAGCCGGGGCGAACGCGATGTGCTCTATCCGGAAGGGATCAACTCCATCGCCGTCTTTCCGGATACCGGCATCAACATCTGGGGCCAAAAGACCCTGCAGAGTCAGCCTTCGGCCGTGGATCGCATCAACGTGCGCCGGTTGATGATGTTTATGGAGGAGGCCATCTCAGAGTCCTCGCGCTTCGTGGTCTTCGAGCCCAACCATCCCCAAACCTGGCGCGCGCTTACCCGCCTGATCAATCCCTTTTTGCAGGACATCAAGGACAAGGGCGGGGTCTACGAT
>JAEYRZ010000214.1 GCA_023435265.1 Pseudomonadota bacterium | reverse complement strand
GGGTGGGTATCTCGATGCCGTGTTCGCGGGCGGTTTCCAGGACGGTCCATCCCGGGCGCGCTTTGACTTCCTGGTCGTTTATTTTGAATGTGATCATCGATCGCATCTCCTGTCCGGCGGAGCCGGGGTTTTAAGTTTCAAGTGATATTCCGCCATTGATCCATGAGGCCCCTCACCGACGCTGGCATTACGAAATTCGAACCGCGCCGAATTTGCATGTTTCCCTGCAGATGCCGCAGCGCAGGCATTTATCGGTGTCGATGGCGTGCGGCGTTTTCTTCTTGCCGGTGATGCACTGAGCCGGGCATTGGCGCGCGCAACTCATGCAGCCGGTGCAAAGCTCTGGGTCGATGGTATAGGTGATCAGATCCTTGCACACACCGGCCGGGCATTTATGATCCCGGACATGCGCCAGGTATTCCTCTTTGAAATAGCGGATGGTGGTCAGCACCGGATTGGGGGCGCTCGACCCCAGGGCGCACAGCGCGCCATCCTGGATGGCCTTGGCAAGGCTGGTCAGATCGGCGATATCCTGTTCCGAACCGATGCCTTTGGAAAAGTTGTCCAGGATCTCGCGCAGGCGCGTCAGGCCCAGCCGGCAGGGCAGGCATTTGCCGCACGACTCTTCTTCCAGGAAGCGCAGGAAATAACGGCCCACATCGACCACGCAGTCGCGGTCGTCCATGACGATCATGGCCCCCGAGCCCATCATGGATCCCGCAGCGGTCAGGGAATCGAAATCCACCGGGGTCTCCTTGAGGCGGTAGGGGATGCAGCCGCCCGAGGGTCCGCCGGTCTGCACCGCCTTGAACGGTTTGCCGCCCGGCACGCCGCCGCCGATCTGCTCGACGATGGAGGCCATGGAAACCCCCATGGGCACCTCCACCAGGCCGACATTGTTGACCTTGCCGACCAGCGAGAAGACTTTGGTGCCCGTGGAGTGCGGCACGCCCAGGCCGGCATACCATTGTGAACCGCGCTCGATGATCAGCGGCACGTTGGCCCAGGTCTCCACGTTGTTCAGGACCGTCGGCCGGCCCCATAGACCTTCTTCCACGGAGCGCACGTACTTGGGACGCGGGTTGCCCGGTTTGCCTTCGATTGAGGTGAAAAGAGCCGTGGATTCGCCGCACACGAAAGCGCCGGCGCCGCGGTTGATGCGGGCATCGAAGGAGAAGCCCGAGTTTAGGATGTTGTCGCCCAGAAGCCCGTACTCCCGGGCCTGGGCCATGGCGATCTCCAGGTGGCGGATGGCCAGCGGGTATTCCGCACGCACATAGAGGTAACCTTTTTCCGCGCCAAGGGCATACGCGCCGATGATCAATCCTTCGAGCACCGCGTGCGGGTCGCCTTCCATGATCGTGCGGTCCATGAACGCTCCGGGGTCCCCCTCGTCGCCGTTGACCACCACGTAGACCGGCCGACCCTTCTTCTTGATGGCGGTCAGGGCGCTGCGCCACTTGCGGCCGGTGGGGAAACCGGCCCCGCCGCGGCCGCGCAGGCCGGATTTCTCGATTTCGGCCACCACCTGTTCGGGGGACATTGTGCTCAGCGCCTTGGCCAGCGCCTGGTAGCCCCCGGCGGCAATGGTGTCCGTGATATCGGTGGGATCGATTTTGCCGATGTTATGCAGCACGACCCGCTGTTGCAGCTTGTAAAACGGGATCTCTTTTTCGGTGAAGATGAGATCGTCGGTCTGGGGATCCTTGTACAGCAGCCGCTCGACGGCCTGACCGTCGAGCAGGGTGCGCTGGACGATTTCCGTTACATCCTCAGGCTGCACGTGCTGGTAAAAGAATCCCTGGGGACGGACGATGACCAGCGGGCCGCGCGAGCAGAAGCCGTGGCAGCCGGTGGTTTTGATCCCCGGCATCACTTTGGCTGAAATGCCGGCCTTGTCCAGGGCGGCGCGGAAGGCCCGGGCCACCTTGCCGCTGCCGTTGGCCAGGCAGCCCGTGCCGTGGCAGATGACCACCTCCTGGCGTTGCGGGTCGCGTCCGGCCATGATGTGCTCACGCAGGGCATTCAAACCAGCTTGCGATTGCAGGCGGCGGGGGTCGATTTTAAGTGCGGTGCTCGGGTTAGGCATGGCCGCCCTCCTTTGCCTGCGCCGCATCCGGCTGAGCGAGGGTCTTCAGATGCTTTTCGATTTTCTTGGCAGTCGCATGGGGATGGTATTCGTTATCGATCACCACCACGGGCGCCAGGGCGCAGGCGCCGACGCAGTTGACCGTGTTGAGCGTGAAGCGCATATCGGCAGTCGTTTCGCCGGGTTTGACGTTCAGCCGCCGCTGCAGATCTTCGACGATGCGGTGCCCGCCGTTCAGGTGGCAGGCGGTGCCCAGGCAGACCCGGATTTCATGTTCGCCGCTGGGCTCGAGGCGGAAGGATTGGTAAAAAGTCGCCACCGAGTAACCCTGGGTAAGCGGCACACCGATGCGCGCGCAGGCCTGCTGCATCGCGTCCGGCGAAATGTAGCCGTAGCTGGATTGGATGTCCTGCAACAGGAAAATGAGGTATTCGGGTTTATCGGGATAGCGCTCGATAATCTCATCGAGCTGGACGCCGGTTTGTTCCATGAGTGTAATTCCTCCTTTTTTTTGTTCGGCCCGGGTGCTTCAATGATCCGCAGAACCCAAGAGCAAGCTCGGTGCCATATGGTTAAGTTATTGAATAAATGAGATAATTATAGATATTTACCTTCCGCGAAGGATCGGGGGCAGATGGATCGGGCCGAGTTGCGGTTTTTGAAACAGAAAATGTTTCACTTTGAGGAACCAGTGTTCCAAAACATGAAAAGGATGAAACGTGGACGCTGGAAAGCACCGCCGGTGCAGGCGGTCCGCAACTGAAACATCGAAACCACGGGGTCCCATCGGGTATGCTCGTACTACTCCAATCCCATGGCCTTCATGCGCCGCCACATGGAAGTGCGGCTGATGCCCAGCAGCCTGGAAGCCGCCTGGCGGCGTCCGCCGCTGCGCTCTAAGGCCCACAGCAGCGTCTCTTTATCGGCCGGATCGATCTCTCGGGGGGGCAGGGGCCCTGGTGCGCACTCGAGTGCGCCGCTCTCATCCAGATCGGGGAGGTAGTGCTGAAAGATGACCGGCCCTTTGACAAAGACGAAGGCATGCTCGATGCACCGCTCGAGTTCGCGCACATTGCCGGGCCAGTGATAGGCCTGAAAGCGCCGCATGACTTTGGGATCCAGGGAGCGGACCTGTTTTCCGGTTCTGGCATTGAACTTCTTGATGAAGTGATCGACCAGCAGCGGAATATCATCGAGACGGTGACGCAGCGGCGGCACCGTGAGCGTCACCGTTCGCAGGCGGTAGAACAGATCTTCGCGGAACCGCTTGAGCGCGATGGCCCGGGGCAGATCCTGATGGGTTGCGGCGATCAGGCGGGCCTCGAAAGCGATCGGCCTGGTTCCTCCCACGCGCTCGAAGCTGCGCTGCTCGATCACCCGCAGCAGTTTCAGCTGAAGGTCCGCTTTGAGTTCCCCGATTTCGTCGAGCAAAAGGGTGCCGCGGCCGGCCAGCTCGAAGCGGCCCGCCCGTCCCTGTTCGGCGCCGGTGAAGGCTCCCTTTTCATGGCCGAACAATTCGGCCTCGATCAGCGTCTCGGCCAGGGCCGCGCAGTTGACGGCGATAAAAGGAGCGGCAGGGTCGGGCGACAACGCATGCAGGGTACGGGCGAGCAGTTCCTTGCCCGTGCCGCTTTCGCCGCCGATCAGGACATTGGCCCGGTTGGCGGCCAGATCCGGCATCCGGGCGAAAAGGGCGCGCATCGGCGGGCTGTTGCCGATAATTCCCTGGAAGCGCCCGGGCGCGTTGAACGGCGAAGGCCGGTCGCCGCCGACCGGGTTGAATGTTTCAATCGCGCCCACAATGGCGCCTCGGGCGTTTTTGAGCACACTGATATTCACCGAGAGGGTCTGGCCTTTACCATTGCGGTTGACCGCGAAGACCTGGCGGTCCATCTCGGGCTGCCGGCGATCCAGGGCCTTCCGCATGGGGCACTGCCGGCGGCAGATGTCGGAGCGGAATATTTCCCAGCAGTGGCGGCCGAGGGCCTCGTTGCGGCTGAAGCCGGTAATCTGCTCGGCGGCCTGATTAAAGGCGCGGATGCGCCATTGTGTGTCGATCGTGAAACTGCCTTTGGGCAGATGGTCGAACAGGGCCGCAGAGTCCTGGGAAGGGGCATTGCCGGCGTCTGCGCGGTCAAAAGCGGTGGCGATCGGATCTTCACCTGGCGACAGGGGGTAAAATGTGAAAATCAGCCCGATGATCCGGCCGTCACCGCCGATCAGAGGCTGCAGATGGTATCGGCAAGGGATTGGTGTGCCGGCGGCGCACCGCAAGGCGGCTTCCAGGTTCTCGACCGCGCGCCCGCTGGTAAACGTGTCGCGGACCGCTTTGGCCGCGCTCGTGAGGTGCCTTGGCGTAAAGAGCCTGCTCAAGGGCCAATGTTCTCCGGGAACCGGCTTGCACCCTAAAAGCTCGTTTATTCCCGCATCGGCGCTCATGACCCCGAAATTCGGGGAGAGAGCCAGTACGCCTCTGGTTCCGGGATCTGGGATAGGGTCGCTCATCGGTGCGTAGCTTTATCGTCGTGGCGCCGCCAAATCGGCGCGCCGGACACTACGGCAATATGCGTGCCCTTATAATTATAG
>JAEYRZ010000210.1 GCA_023435265.1 Pseudomonadota bacterium | reverse complement strand
ATCGGGCTGCCTCCTTGTTGTTGGCAATCGGTTTTTCGTCGCTGTTAAACCATGCCTTACAAGGAGGTTTTTTTTCAAGCGCTTACTGATTTACTACTTAGTCGAATCCTATTTTGGACAAGAGTGGTTAAGATAGATTCTTTTCGGCAGTCAAGGGATAATATTCCCACCCGGCGTCGGGACCCGGAACGGGAACGGCCGTCTTTGCCTGTTGAACGCCGCCCCGACGGACAAGCTGCCGTTTGCTATTCGGCAGCCGCCAAACCGATCGCCTCGGGCGCTTTGAATATTTCGAGGACATTGTAATCCGAATCGCGCTGGGCCGGCGTGAAGCCGGTGCGGCGGATGAGGGTCTTGACCGTTTCGGCGCTTGCGGTGGGTGCGTGGCCGGTCTGCTGCAGGACATGTTCTTCGACCAGGATGCCGCCGAAATCATCGGCGCCCCCCAGCAGGCCGAGCTGGCCGGCGGCCGCATTCTCACTGAACCACGACGATTGGATATGATCGAAATTATCCAGAACGAGGCGTGAAAGGGCGATGATGCGAACGTAGAGCGCCGGGTGGGCGGGATCGGGGATCTCGCGCCCCAGGGGCGTGTTGCCCGGCTTGAACGACCAGGGGATGAAGCTGGTGAACCCCCCCGTGCGGTCCTGCAGGTCGCGCAGGCGCAGCAGATGTTCGACGATGTCGTCAGCGCTCTCCACATGGCCGAACATCATCGTGGCCGTGGTCTTGAACCCGATACGGTGCGCCGTTTCGCACACCTTCAGCCAGTCTTCGGTGCAGGCCTTGTGCGGGGCGATTTTGCGGCGCACCGCTTCGGTCAGGATCTCGGCCCCGCCGCCGGGAATCGTGCGGATGCCTTCCGCGAAGACGGCCGCCAGGATCTCGTGCACATCGCACTTCTCACGCTGCGCCATGAAGCAGTATTCGGCCGGGCTGAAGGGGTGGATGTGAATCCGCGGGCAGGCTGCCCGGATGGCGCGGATATACGCCAACCACTGCGTCAGGCCGATCCGCGGGTTGTGCCCGCCCTGCAGCAGCACCGTGGTGGCACCGTTTTCGGCGGTATGCTGTACCCGGGCCGCCACTTCTTCCGGGGTCAGGGTATAGGCATCGGTATCGCCGGCCCTGCGGCAGAAGGCGCAGAAGCGGCAGCCGGTCGCGCAGATATTGGTGTAGTTCGGATTGGTGTCGAAGACAAAGGTCACCAGCGGCCGGGGATGGCGGCGCAGACGCTCGGCATGCGCCAGGCCCATCAACTCTCCAAGCGGCATGCGCTCCAGAATCTCGCGGGCGGTCCGGCGGTCGATGCGCTCCGGCGGGATAGAATGAACAGGAGAGGATATAATCATAGTAGCCTTCTCGATTCAGGCCGGCTTGAAAAGCGGTTCACGCATATGGCGGCGCAGTTCATTTTGAAAGCGCTCCTGCCCGGCCTCATCCTCGGCCGTGAGACAGCGCCGGATGATCTTGAGATAACGCAGGGCGAAATCGATCGATGACCCCAGACGCGCGGCCACCCGGGGTGCGGCCTGCCGGATCAGGTCCACCTCCTCTTCCCGATAGCGCTGCAGCCAGCCCAGCAAAGCGGTGCGCAGCGCGTCGGGCACATCCTTGCGGACGACCCATCGGGCGAAAACGAAGGGCAGCTTGTGATGTGCGTCCCAGCGGGCGGCAAGGTCGGTGATGATCTGAAAACCGTTCAGCGCCCCTTCCCGCTGCACCGTCTGCGCCGCGCGCAGGGCGGCGTCGCCGATCAGCAGAGTTCCGTTGGCGGGACGCGCTTCGTCGGCGGCGAACGGCAGGCGCTCGAACCCGTGCTGATAGCCGAGCAGCAGAAAGAGCAAGCGGATGCTGGAGGCCGACTCGGTACTCAAATGCAGGCTCAGGGGGCGGCAAAAGGCCTCGAAGGGACGGTCCGAAAAGAAGAGGACGCTCATCACCTCGCTGCGGGCCGCGATGCCGAAGCAGCCGAGATAATCGACTTCCCCGGCGAGTTGCGCAAGCCCACCCACCGGCACGGCCGCCGCCCAGACTTCTCCGGCCTTGAGCGCCGCGATGCTCTGGCGCGGCGTGCATTCGATCAAATGGCAGCCCGGCGGCGGCCCGAGCGCCTGAAATGGCGCCATGTTGACGTAGGGGATCATGGATATCGGATGGGTCATCGAGTCAAAACCTTCTGTGGCTCAAAAATTGATGGCTCAAGGCGCCACGACCGCGTTGAAGCGTCCGTCGCGTTCCACGGGTGCAAACCCCGCCATGCGGATCGTCTCGGTCATGCGCCCGCGCGCCAGCCCCTTGGGGGTGGTGGCGCCGGCCAGGTGGGCGATCTTCTCCTCCGAAATGGTCCCGTCCATGTCGTCGGCGCCCCAGCTCAGCCCCGCGGCGGCGGCGGCCAGGCCGCTCATGGGCCAGTAGGATTTGAGATGGGCGATGTTGTCCAGCACCAGCCGGGCGATACCCAGCACGGCCAGCGTTTCCAGCGGCGTGGGGCCGGCTTCGACGAAGCGGCCGCTGCCCGGCTGAAACGCCAGCGGGATGAAACAGACGAACCCTTTGGAGGTGTCCTGGGCCTCCCGCAGAATCAAAAGATGCTCGATGCGTTCGGCCCAGGTGTCGCCGAAGCCGTAGAGCATGGTGGCGTTGGTGGACAGTCCTGTTTCATGCGCCAGGGCGTGAATGCGCAGCCATTCGGCCGGACCGATCTTGTTCTTCCAATGCTGCCGGTACAGACGCTCGGAGAAGATTTCGGCCCCGCCGCCGGGCAGTGCGTCCACGCCCGCCGCCTTCAGTTCCGAAAGGATCACTTCTTCGCGCTTGCGGGCGGTTTTGGCGAACCAGGCGATCTCCACGGCCGTGAAGGCTTTGATATGCAAATGCGGGTAGCTGCCGCGCAGCGTGCGTACCAGCGCCAGATTGCGCTCGTAAGGCCACACCTGGTTCAGGCCGCCCACGATGTGCGCCTCGGTGGGCTGCAGCTGGGCCACCTTGTCCAGGATCTCCGCTTCGCTGAGCACGTAGGCGTGGGCATCGTGCCGCGAGGCCGCGTAGTTGCAGAAGGTGCATCGCGCGCCGCAGATGTTGGCCGGATTGATCTGCAGGTTGAACACGAAGGTGGCCCGGTCGCCGAACCGCAGCCGGCGGTTGGCCAGGGCGGCGCGACCTAAAGCGTGCAGCCGGTCGGGGGTGATCGCCTCGGCCAGCGAAAGGGCCTCCTGGCGCGTGAGCCTCTGGCCCTGCGCGCCTTTTTCCAGGGCCTGATCGAACAGTGTCGTATCCAGCATCGGTCTCGTTTTCATTCAGCAGCCGGGAATGCGGTAGCTGTCCCAGCGCGCATCGACCCTGCGGGCCACCTGCGGATCGAATGCCACCGGACGGGGATAGCCCTTTTTCCAGCGGGCGTCAATAAGGAGGGGAAAATCGAAATAGAGCCGGTTCCCGGCCACCTTTCGGCCGGCGGGATAGAGATCGGCGGCCGGATCGAAGCGCGTGAACCAGCCCCACAACCGCAGGACGGCATCCGAAAGGGGGATGTCGGGGCTGACCAGGACGACGAACAGGTACGCGCCGGCCAGCGGGTGGTGTTTCAGTTCGGAAATGAGCGCCTGCGGATCGCCGATGTCCTCGCCCGCCTGCACCAGCAGAAAGGCCGGGCCGCAGGCCGCCGAGGGGCCGAGACGGGGGTGCAGCCGGTCTTTTCCGTCCGGGAGCGGCGGCGGCGTTCTGCCGGCCTCCTGCCGGCCGGTGGCGATCAGGATCAACCGGCTGCCGGTGTTCATGGCCGGTCCGGTAAAATCGAGCGTGTCCTGGGCCGTGGGAGCGAGCAGGAAAACCCCCTCGGGTGTCAGATAGCGCCAAAGGGCGGTGCTGACCGCCTCGAAATCGCGCACCGGCGTGCCCTCGCCGACCGTCACCAGGACTTTGGTCAAAGAGACCTGGCCCTCGCCCAGCATTCCCAGGCTGAGCTTGAGGGCTTCGGCAGGATAACGCTCGCGGACGGCCATTGCGGCCAGGGGGTGAAAACCGGTTTCCGGGTAAGCCCACAGATCGGTGATCGCCGGCTTGAGCAGCTTCAAAAGCGGCAGGGTCAGTTCCTGCAGGGCCTCGCCGATGTAGTAATCTTCCTGGACCGGCTTGCCCACCACGGTGGCCGGGTAGATGGCGTCGCGGCGCGCCAGCACACGCGCGACGCGCAGCACCGGGTAATCGGCCGCGGCCGAGTAGTGTCCGAAATGATCGCCGAACGGTCCTTCACGGCGGCGCTCGCCCGGCTGCACTTCGCCTTCGAGCACGAATTCGGCGCGAGCCGGAACGCGATGACCGCCGGGCCGCCGGATCATCGCCAGCGGACGCCCCATCAGGAAAGCGGCCAGCACGCGCTCGTCCAGCCCTTCGGGCAGCGGCGCCACGGCGGCGATGGTCAGCGCCGGCGGGCCGCCCAGAATCACGCTGACCGGCAGCGGCCGGTTCAGCCGCGCGGCCTGGTCGAAGTGAAAGCCGCCGCCCTTTTCGATCTGCCAGTGCATGCCGGTGGACTGCGCATCGAAACGCTGCAGGCGGTAGATGCCGAGGTTTCCCTGTCCGCTCACAGGATCGACCGTGTGCACCAGGGGAAGCGTGAAGAACGGCCCGCCGTCTTCGGGCCAGCAGGTCAGCACCGGCAGGCGCATCAGGTCGGCCGGGGCTTGTACGCAGTCGAGCACCGGACCCTGCGCCACGGTCCGCAGGCGTGCGGATAAAAGAGGCCGCAGATCGCGCCGCGCCGCCCAGAGTCCCTTCAATGAAGGCGGCATGAACCGCGTGACCGCCCGGGCCAGTCCTTCGCCGGTTCGGGCCGGCGGACCGCCGCAGGCCATGGCGACGCGCTGCGGCGTACCGAACAAATTGGTGGCCACGCGATAAGGCGATCCTTTGACGCGCTCGAAAAGCAGCGCCGGACCGCCGGCGGCGATAACGCGGTGGTGGATGACCGTGATCTCCTGATCGGGATCGACTTCCACCGGAACGCGGGCCAGCTGCCCCCTTCGTTCCAATTCGGCAAGGAAGGCGCGCAGATCGACGAACATCAGCGCACATCCTCCCAGGTTGCGGCCTGCGGCCGGCCCAGCAGCGAAAGGACGCGGTCCACATAAGCGGTGATCAGGTCGTGCATCGAGATCGTGTCTGCCGTGCGGTCTTTGAACATGTAGAAGGGAGGGGAAAGCGGCGTGATGATGGCGCCCGCTTCGGCGGCCTGCACGGCGTTGCGCAGATCGATCAGGGTCAGCGGCGCCTCGCGCAGGCCCAGGATCAACGGCCGGCGCTCCTTGAGCTGGCAGTGGGCGGCGCGCGCGATGAGCGTATGGCCCAGGCCGGCGGCGATCTGGCCAAGGGTGTTGGCCGAACAGGGCAGAACCACCATTCCGACGCTGTCCACCGAACCTGAAGCGGGCGGTGCGGTCAGGTCGTCGTTGTCGAACACCGCACCCGCCCTGGCGGCCAGCTGCTCGAAGGGGCCGCATTCGTGCGCATAGATCTCGCGGGCCCACCGGCTGGCGATCAGCAGCGTGGGCCAGGGCGAGCGAGCGAGCAGCACATCGGCCGCGTAGGCGCCCGAGGCGCCGCTCATGGCCACGATCAATCGTTTGCGGTTCGCTGCGCGCTTCATGTCCGCGGTCCACTTCGCATCATGAGAGTATCGGCGTGATGGCCCCCGCCATGCCGGCCAGCGAGGCGACCGGAAAAAAGCGCTGCGGCACGGGGATGGCCGGCAGATGCATGGTGATAAAGAGCAAAATGGTGACGGCGAAGGCCGCGAACGCCGCGCCGCCGGCATCGACCTTCATCAACAGGATCATCAGACACAACAGCGCCGCGGAATGGCTCACGGCGGCCGCCACCAGGGCACCCCGCAGGCCCAGCCAGGCCGGCATGCTGTGCACGCCGTTGCGCCGGTCGCTTTCGATATCCAGCAGGGCGTAGATGATGTCCGCGCCACTGAGCCAGAACAATACGAATCCGGAGAAGAGCAAAACCTCGGCGTTGAACCAGGGATGCCCCGCTGCGGCCACATAGGCGCCAAGCGGCGCCTGCGCCAGGCAGAGGCCGATGCCGAAATGGCACCATGCGGTCACGCGTTTGAGCAGCGAGTAGCCGATCAGCGGAATCAGGGGGACCGGTGCGAGATAGAGGCACCAGCGGTTCAGCAATGCGCAGGCGGAGAAGTACAGTATGAGGCCTGCGGCGGTGACGGCCAGCGCGGTATTCAGCCCCATGGCGCCGCTGGGCAGTTCGCGCCGGGCGGTGCGTGGGTTGAGGGCATCCAGGCGGCGGTCGAAAATGCGGTTCAACGACATGCCCACGATCCGCGCCCCCACTGCCGCGAGAACGATCAACAGCAGCACGCGCGCCGGCGGCCAATCTCCCTCGCCGCCGATCCAGGCGCCGGTGAACAGCAGCGGCAGGCTGAAGGCGGTGTGCTCGATTTTGGTGAAGCTGAGAATTTTGCGGATCATGGTAACGGTCTTTAACACTTGCGCGAAGTGGTTGCAATGCGGCGGACGCCCGCGCACCGCATCAGAGTGACTGGAATACCTGGCCTAAATCTTCAACCGTGGTTTTTGCCATGTTCAAGGGGCGGTCGGCAAGGGCCTCGGGGTACTTCAGCCCGCTGCCGGTGACGATGCAGACCACCTTGTGATGGGCCGCCAGGCGGCCTTCGGCGCGCAGCCGGGTCACCGCCGCGAGGGGCACGGCCGCGGCGGGCTGGCCGAAGAAGCCGTCCCGGGCCATGAGATCCCGGGCATCGAGGATCTCGCGGTCGGACACCGCCACCGTCCATCCGCCGGTTCTTTTCAGCCGGCGCAGGATCTCGTTGCCGCTCGGGGGAAACGGGTTCTCGATGGCATGCGCGATGGTGTGCGGCTGCGGCCATTGCACCACCGCGGCCGCATCGGTTTCATGGGCCTTGACGATGGGCGCGCAGCCGGCCGCCTGGGCCACCACCAGGAGCGGCACCCGATCGATCAGGCCGGCCTGTTTGAATTCTTCGAACCCTTTCAGGATCCCTCGCGCATTGCCTCCCGCGCTGGTGGGCACCACGACGGCATCGGGAACTTCGAAACCCATCTGCTCGCAGATTTCGAAGGCGATGGTCTTGGAACCTTCCACCCTGAAGGGCACATCCGAGTTGATGAAATAGATTTTCTCGCGGCTGCCGATCGCAAGGCTCTCGTCGTACATGCGTCCGTAGTCGCCGCTGATCTGGATCATCTGCGGATCATAAACGGCGATGGGGGCGATCTTGGAGGCGGGCATGGCTGCGGAAACCAGGATATAGGCCTTGAGCCCGGCATGCGCGCAGTAGGCGGCCACCGAAGCGGCCATATTGCCCGTAGAGACCGTCCCGATGCGATCATAGCCCAGCTTCACGGCATGGATCAGGCCGGTCACCGTTCCCCGGTCCTTGAACGACCAGGTGGGATTCTGGGTTTCGTTCTTGAACCACAGGCGTTCGATGCCCACCGAGCGGGCGGCGATGGTCGACGCGACCAGCGGCGTCCGGCCCTCTCCCAGGCTCAAGTGCTCGAATCCGGCGGCAAACGGCAGAAAATCGGCGTAGCGCTTCAGCATGCCGTACTCGTCGGCGCGAATTCCGGCCGCGGCCAATCCGTCCACTTCGAGGGCCAGCGGCTCATTGCATCGACGGCAGCGCGGATGCGCCGTTTCGAAAGGATAAACGGCGCCGCAGGCAGTGCAATTCAGATTCATCTTCTTTCTTCCTCAAAAAGGGTTTCAACCGGAGCGACCACTTCAAGAAACGCTCGGCAAATCGCCCCGAACCGTCCATAGCGTCACCACCCGAAAACAGTCAAGTGCGATCCGGGAACGGCGGCCAACGGCTTGAGCGCCGGTCGGTGACCGCGGCCGGTCTGCCGCGCAGGGATGCAGGGCGCATCACCTTTCAAAACTGTAATGCACCTGAAAGGTTCGCGTAATGTTGGTGTGATAGCGGATCAAGCAGACCTTCCCGCCCACAGACCGCATCTGCGCACTGCGAAGGGAGATCGGAATGAAGAACCCGTGTCAACGCTGCGGCGCCTGCTGCGCGTTTTACAAAGTCCCCATCCCCGCTGCAGAAGCAGACGATCGGCCCGGCGGATTTGTGCCGGCCGCGCTGACCGTGGCCGCCTCCGGGGGTAAGCGGGTGATGAAGGGAACGCAAGGGTTCCTTAAAAAGCGCTGCGCCGCCCTTATCGGAACCATCGGTGTGGACGTCGCCTGCCGCGTTTACGATCACCGCCCGTCCGCCTGCCGGAACTTTCTGGCCACCTGGGAGTTCAAATGCGGCGGCAACCCCCTCTGCGACCGCGCCCGGGCAGTCTACGGCATGTATCCTTTCGAGAGTTACTGAGGCAGGTTCGGCCTGCGGAATCGCTCCGGCATGCGTCGGAGCGCAGCAGCCGAGTCCCTCCCCCGCGGCATGTCACCGTTTTTTCGCCGGAAGGTCGATTTCGAATTCGGACCCGCTGCCGGGCGTGCTCCAGGCCCTGATCTCTCCCCCATGGGCGCGCACGACCGCTTTGACCAGGCTCAATCCCAGACCCATGCCTTTAAGGGCCGGATGACTTCCCCGGTACAAGCGATCCCAGATCCGGTCGATCTCTGCAGGCGCGATCCCGATTCCCGTGTCCGCAACGCGCAGTTTCACCCGCTCCGCAGAGCAATCGATGCGCACTTTGACCATGCCGTTTCGGGGTGTAAATTTAACCGCGTTATCGATCAGGTTGGCGACGACCTGGGATATGCGGCCGGCATCGGCTTCCAAGGGCGCCTGGGCTGGAAAAAACGTCTCGATCCGGATTCCTTTTTCCTCGGCGACGAAGCGATACATCTCGACGATGCCGGCTGCCAGCCGCGCGAAGTCCAGCGCCTCGAGATTCAGGCGCATGGTGCCGGTTTCGGCCTCGGAAATATCCATCAGCATGTCGAGCGTCCGCAGGATGCGATCCGATTCTTCAACGCACTCCTGCAGCGCTTCGCGGCAGGCCTGCATCGAAGCGCCGTATTGAAGCGCGCCTTCGGCTTTGTTCCGGAAGCGGGTCATGGGGGTGCGCAGGTCGTGCGCGACGCTGTCCAGCGAATCCTTCATTCCCCGGATGAGCCGGTTGATCTTTTCGATCATCCGGTTGAAAAGCTCGCCCAGTTCGTCGAGTTCGTCTCCCGCATGGGTCTGGGGAACCCGGGAATCCAGTTTTCCGGATTCTATCGCAGCCGCGGCGACGATCAGGTTGCGCAGCGGCAGCAAAGTGCGCTGCGAGAACAAAGCCCCGCCGCCGGCGGCCAGAAGGATCAGCGGAAGCGAAGCGAACAGGAAGATCTCGCGGAAATGGCGCAACACGGAAAGACGGTCCTCCGAGCTGATGCCGACCTGGAACAGGCCGCCGTCGGGCTGGTGGACGGTGAGGATCTCCAGCCGGAAGGTGCCCTCGCGATTCTCCAGGTACTGCCATGATTCGGTTGCCGGAGCGGGTTCGGCCTCGAGGGCCGCCAGATCGAATTCCTGCCAGTACTGCGGAAAAAAAACCCGGCCGCCCCGGCCGGGCGCCTCGACCGCGCGGGTGAAAAAGGGATTGTTCTTCCGAAAACGGTCATTTTCCTGGACTTGGATATGAAATGCCTTCCAACCGCCGTTTTCATACTGCCGTTTGAGGCTTTGCACTTCGTTTTCGACCATCACGCGGTCGCGCCGCGCCACGGCATTGTCCAGCAGGACATATGCGAATACCGTCAAGGAGGCGAAACTGAGCGTGAACAGCAGGGTGTAGCCGACCGCGATCTTGAAGCCGATCGAACTAAGACGCTTTCGGATCCACTGGCTTGAGAACATACCCGATTCCCCGTATGGTATGAATGAGTTTGGCGGGAAAATCCTTGTCGATCTTGTTCCGCAAGCGGCATACCAGCACATCGACGACGTTGGTCTGCGGGTCGAAGTGGAAGTCCCAGATCCGTTCCATGATCATGGTTTTGGAAACGGTGCGCCCGCGGTTTTGGAGAAGATACTCGAGGAGTGCGTACTCCTTGGGCTGCAGGTCGATCCGTTGACCGCCGCGCCACACTTCGCGGCTGAGCAGGTCCGCTTCGAGATCGCCGCAGGTGATCCGGTTGGGTTCCATGGTTTTGTGCGACCGGCGGACCAGCGCCTGAACCCGGGCCAGCAGCTCCGCGAAAACGAACGGCTTGACCATGTAGTCGTCGGCCCCTTGCCGCAGGCCGGCAATCCGGTCGTCCACAGTGTGCCGGGCGCTGAGGATCAGGATCGGGATCTCGATGCCGCGCCGGCGCAATGCGCTGATCAGGCTCAAGCCGTCGCGCCCGGGCAGCATGAGGTCGACCACCGCGGCGTCGTAGGATGCCCCCAGCGCCATGTGCAGCGCCTGTTGCCCGTCGGCGACGCCGTCTACGCTGAAACCGGCCTGCAGCAGGCCGTTTTCCACGAACGAAGCGATTTTGGGATCGTCTTCGACCAGCAGGATGCGCATCATGTCCCCTTCCCGCCCCCGGATGAGAGGCGGGCTCGAACGCCGGAAACCCATTGTAAGCGATGATCGGGTCAGGAAGCAAATCCCGGGATTGCTTTGAGGCTCGATATCGCCGTGCGCGTTAAAAAACGAAGGCGGGATACGGTCAGGCCGGGGCGCCCGACAGCAAGCCGGCCCGAAGGGCCTCCTGCTCCATGGTTGCGATGGCCGCGCGGCCGGAGTCCCCCAAATCGAGGCTGAAATCGTTGACGTATGTATCGATGTGCGCCTGAAGCACATCGGAGCGCATCTCCTGGGCGTGCAGGCGGATGTACTCTTTTCCGTCCTGCGGGTTTTGGCGCGCCAGCCGGATGCTGTGCCGGATGCCCTCCTCCAGCCCGAGGGCGACCGTTTCCGGAACGCGGCGGTGCACGGCGATGCCGCCCAGCGGAATGGGCAAACCGGTGCGCGCCTCCCACCAGGCGCCCAGGTCGACCACCGGCTTGAAGCCGGCCTGCTCGAAGGTGAAGCGGCTTTCGTGGATGATCACGCCGCAATCGGCGCTGCCG
>JAEYRZ010000186.1 GCA_023435265.1 Pseudomonadota bacterium | reverse complement strand
GCCGGGGTATCCGGGTGCAAGGAGGTCAGCCATCGGTTTTAGTGCCGCTTGGCGCAGCGTCCCCAGAGGGGATAATAACAGCCAAAGCGTCCCGCCTGTCTGAGCGCAGCGAGTTTGCGGGACGCGGCTTATAATCCCGCCCAGCGGGAGGAGCAAGCCTTAGCGGCACTTCAAACCGCTATGGCGTGTCCTTGTGCCCGGATACCCCGACACACCGGTGCGCTAAGGCAAACTGCCGCACTCGAGCATTTCAGATATCCGCATACTTTATTGCGCTGAATTGTACTTAGTGCAGGCTGGTGATGAAACATCCGCCGCCACCGCCTCCGCCGCTGCTGCGTGATGAGGATGATCCGGTGTTGCGGACGGTGACGCCGACCTTGTCGAACCCGACGCTTCGATTCGCGTTGGTTGCCTTGAGCATGAACACCAGATGCGTGTCGGTACTCACGTTGGGGGCCCTGAAGGTGGCGTTTTCGAGGGTGTCCGCATTCTGGATCGAGACCTTCGGGGCGGAGTCCCCGATGCCCACCTGGCGCCATTGGTACCGTACGGCCGTGTCGATTACGCTTCCGGAAAGTTGCACAGTTGCGCCTTCATTCACGATCTGATCTTCCCCCGCATGGATGCTCGGCCGCAGTCCATCGCGATCCGGTTCGATGCCGATCACGATCACCTGCGAACTCGCATCCCACGTGCGCCCCTCAGTCATGAAATCGGATGTGATGTTGTACCAGCCGTCCTGGTACCCTTCCCACCCGTAATTGACGTGAATGAGATCATCCTGGCAGCCGTCCGCAACGACTTCATGTCCGCCGGAAGCGTCTTCCAAAAAGATGGAGAGAACGACCGGTCGGCCGGCGTCGAACTCGGTCTGAAAATAGTTCAACCATGCCGCACTGGAGGCCACATTGGTGCGTGAGACTCTTTCCATGGCCTTGTATTTGAAGTAGGTGTCCAGGACATCGTCGGCGTACTCGATGCTCCCCGAATCACCGCACGCATAGTTCATCTCGGCGGCGATGCCCACGTCCCGCATCAACAGGGCGACGGCATTTTGTTGCTCGGAGCCGCTGCCTGCCAGGGTGCCTGGCATAAAGTCCCATTGGTAAAAAGATTTATTGAAATCTACTGCCAGCGTGGTGCCGTTCCAGGGGTAGGAATGGTCGCCGGTGCCCTGCAGCGGCCATTGATAATAACGCAACACCTGTGCCCAGGCGGTCGCCACGCAGCCGGTCGGCGTGTGGGCACAGGTGCTTCCTGCGGGCGTCAGGAGATTGTAGGGTTCCTCCTGCCCCCAGGCGGTCGACAGCAACGGGCCGATATTGACAGAACGCGCGGGCGCATCGGCAGACCTCTCGGGATCGGATGACACCGCGGCGGCGCGTTCATCGGCGGCCTTCATGTAATAGGCCCAGGCCGTCTTGATGCGCCTGCCCTCGACAGTTTGTTCGGAGGATTCCCTGCGAAGCGATGAAGCGGCTCTCAAGCGCTTCAGGACACCGACCCGCTTGTCCATTTCCGGTACGATCCACGACTCGATGGCGGCCGGATCGTAGGCTCTTCCCGGATCGAAGCGCGAGCGCTCCGAATAGAGCAGTATGGGGCTGAAGGCGTCGTCCACGGCCACCAGCACGTGGCCGGAAGGTTCAACCGTAAAGTTATAGGCTACGACCTGATTTTCGTAGCGAACCGCCTGGCCCTCGGCGACGACCGGCGCCGCGTGGCCGTTCCAGCTGCCGTAAAGGGCCACATGGTGGACCAGCTTGCGCTCGGCCACCGTGCGGGCGGCTTCGAAGGCCACCTCGGCGCACAACCCGGCGCCGGCGCTCCATCCGAAAAACAGCAGCGCCAGAGCGCTGTACCACATAAAACGTCCGGTACTACTCTTGGAATTCGATTTGATCTGCAGCATCGATCAGGACCTTTATTCCCTGTTTGCAGGTTCCCATGATGGGCATCTTGACGGCGGCCAGGCGGCCGTGGACCACGAGGCGGTCCGACGGCCGGGAGGCCAGTTTTTCGAAAATAGGGCGGTTGTCGGCAGCCTGGGGCCATACTTCCACGGAACGGCCGCGTCCGTCGATCAATTTGAATTTTTCGTAAGGCAGCTGCGGATAATGTTCCCGGTCGAAAATGTTGGCCGGATCGAGCTGCGCCGCGATGGTCGCCTGCCGGCCGTCACAGGCCGGCCGCGCATCGCAGGCGGCCGGCAGTCCGCATTGGGCGTAGAGCGCTTCCAGGGTCAGCGGCAGGGTGCCTGCGCCCGGATGGCGCCCCATGCCGCAGGACAAGAGCAGAAGGGCGATGAAGAACAGGTATGCGGCGCTGTTCAACACGGACTGTGGATGAAGATGTTCGGGCATGCCCCCTCCCTCGGCTGACTGCATCATTGCGCATTCGCGGGCTACTTGAGCATAAATCCGCCGGCAAGTCCATCCTCAAGTCTATCGTCTTGATCGATTCCGGTGCGCAGCCCGGCTGAATGAAAACCGCAGAAGGCACGGGGCGGCTGAAGCAGCCGCCCCGTCCGGCTATAGGAAGATATGTGCATACTGGAGGCTCCCCCGCGAAGCCTCCGGAAGGATTATCGTCGCCATCGGCGCCGGCTTTAGGGGAAATGCCGGATAAGATCGCGGGGCGGGAAACACGGCGCGCTTTAGCGCAGGTCTTTTTCCTGGCGCCGCATGATTTGGATTATCTTCTCGGCCATTTTCATTTCGTCGGGGAAAAGCAGGCCGGTGGAGATCCATTGCTCGATCGTTTCGCGGGGCACGTTCAGCCCGCGGACATAACCTTCAAGGTCGCCGTTGTGTGAAAAATCGACATGCCGCAGGGACTGCAGGGCAGGCCGCCAGCGGGGCGCATCGTCATACACTTCGACCAGCGCCGGTTTCGGAGCCGTCCTTTTCTTGAACCTGGCACGCAGAAAGTTGAAAATACCCAATTCCATATACTTCAACATGGTCGCTCCATTTCAGGGCCGCGGAACCTGCTCGCCGTCGGATTCTGCAGGCACAGGATACGCTTTGGAAGAACCCTTTGAGATTGATATCGGTTCCAGCTTCGACCAAGTTAAAGCGGGCCGGTGATAAAGCAAACGCAGCGGCCGCGAATCAGCCGCCTGCAGGCCGTAAAATGCGGGCGACCCTTTACACTGCCTTCACGCGGTTCAAGGACCGAACAGGACCCCGACATAGCCGACGAAACTTTCACCCGGGCTTTTCTCGTAGCTGGTGGCATACGTCAGCTCGCGGCCCTGGCGGGCGCCCAGCTGAACCGCGGCGGCGGCGGCGGCCGCGGCGGCACCGGCGCAACAGGCGTTCTGATGCTCGATTCCTTCGTCGATGATCTTTCCGGGCGCAAGGGTCAGCATGGCCTCGATGATCCGGCGATCGTTTTCGCGACGCACCCATTCGCGCGCCCCCGGCCCGGACCCGTGGGGCTTGAATCCGTAATTGCCGCCGTAGTGGGTGAGATCCGTGGATCCGATCACCTTGATGCGTTTGTTGTTCTGCAGCGCCCACTGCGCCGCGGCGCGTCCGATGTCTATGGCCGCCGGTGCGGGCGGCACGCCGATGCCCAGGACGGCATCAGGGTCGAGGAGCGCCTTGACGAAGGGCAGCTGAAGCTCGATCGTGTTGTCCTGGGAAAACCGCCGTGCGGTTTCTTTCTGGAATTCGAACCGACCCGTGAGATGATCGGCCAGTTCGGCGGCGACCGGCAGATCGCCCAGCGGCGTGCGCCAGATGCCGCGCGGCATCAGGTAACTGGCCGAAGCCGGGTGCAGGTGCATCCCGAACAACACCACCACATCGATGGGTTCCTTCTCCTCCTTCAGGCAGGCGATCACGTTGCACGCGATGCTCCCGCTGTAGTACCAGCCGGCGTGCGGTACAATGCCCCCGAACCACGGCCGGGAGCGCAGGTCGGCTCCCTGTCCCGGTTCCAGAAAGCTTTGAATCGCGTCCCGGCATTCGCCGGCCGCCTCAGGGTACCAGCTTCCGGCGAAAACCGGACGGCGGATCTCATTCATGGCCTCTCCTTGTCTGCGGCACCGGCGGCGCATGCCGCTCTTTCCGCAATTTCGAACCGAATGACCGATGGGCCTGTCCCGACCCGCTCGATGAGAATTGCAGCCGTCCCCGCGGGTCACTTTTCAGATCCGACATTCATGATTATGATAGTCGTTGCCGTGTCAACCGGGCAGGCATTCGATCGTACCCGACGATAATACCTTTTTTCAACAGATCCCAGGGAGGAACCTCATGTGGGAATACACCGATAAAGTCAAAGACCATTTCCTCAATCCGCGCAACGTGGGCGAAGTCGAAGATGCCAATGCCGTGGGCGAAGTGGGCTCCATGGCCTGCGGCGACGCGCTCAAGCTGTCCTTCAAAGTCGACGACGGCGGCCGCATCGTGGATGCCAAGTTCAAAACCTTCGGCTGCGCCAGCGCGATTGCCTCGGCATCGGCCCTGACCGAAATGCTGATCGGCAAGACCGTGGCCGAGGCCGAAAAGATCACCAACGATCATATCGCCGAATACCTGGGCGGCCTGCCAAAGGAGAAGATGCATTGCTCGGTGATGGGACACGAAGCGCTGGAAAAGGCGATCGCCTGCTATCGCGGCCAACCGGATAAAAAACCCGAAGGCAATCTGGTCTGCGAATGCTTCAATGTGACCGACAAACAGATCGAGCGTGCATTGACCGAACACAACCTCAAAACCATCGAGGATGTGACCCACTACATCAAAGCCGGCGGCGGCTGCGGCAAGTGCCATGAGGCCATCCAGGAGCTGATCGACCGCTACAGCGGCGTCGAGACGCGCAAGGCCCCCAAGCCGCGGCGACTGACCAATATCCAGAAAATCCGGCTGATCGAAGAAACCCTCGAACGCGAAATCAAGCCGGCCTTGAATCAGGACGGCGGCGACATCGAGCTGATCGACGTGGACGGCAATGTGGTTTATGTCAAACTTACCGGGCGCTGCGCCGCCTGCGCCATGTCTCAGGTCACCTTGAAGGATTATGTGGAATCGAAACTGAGAGAGCTGGTGGCGGGCGAACTCACGGTCGAGGAGGTGGAAGCATGAAACCGGTCTACCTGGACAACAATGCCACCACCGCCGTGGCGCCCGAAGTACTCGACGAGATGATGCCGTACCTGACCGACTTTTACGGCAATCCTTCCAGCATGCACGCCTTCGGGGGCAACGTGGCCTTGAAAATCAAGCAGGCACGCGCACAATTGGCCGATCTGCTCGGCGCCCAGCCCGAGGAAATCATTTTCACCTCCTGCGGGACCGAAAGCGACAATACCGCCCTCTGGGCGGCCCTGCGGGCCTACCCGGAAAAGCGGCACATCATCACCTCGAAGGTCGAACACCCGGCGGTCAAGAATCCGGCCGAGTATCTTGCGCGCAACGGGTACCGGGTCACCTTCGTGCCGGTGGACAAGCTGGGGCGGCTGGATCTGGAGTTCCTCTACCGGCATCTCAGCCCCGATACGGCGGTGGTCAGCCTCATGTGGGCCAACAACGAGACCGGCGTCGTCTTCCCGGTGGAAGCGGTGGCCGAACGCGTCGCCGCCCAGGGCGCGGTGTTCCATACCGACGCGGTGCAGGCGGTGGGCAAGATCCCCATCAACCTTGCCGAAAACCGCATCGACATGCTGTCGCTTTCGGGCCATAAACTGCACGCACCCAAAGGGGTCGGGGCGCTCTACGTACGGCGCGGCACCAAGTTCGCACCCTACCTGCTGGGCGGGCACCAGGAACGCGGGCGGCGCGGCGGCACGGAGAACGTGGCCGGCATCATCGGGCTGGGCAGGGCCGCCGAACTGGCCGCGGACCATATGGACGATGAAAACCGCCGCGTGCGCGGCTTGCGCGACAAACTGGAAGCCGAGCTCCTGCGACGCATCCCCAACGCCATGGTCAACGGCGACTCCGACAGCCGCCTGCCCAATACCACCAGCATCGCCTTTGAATTTGTGGAGGGCGAAGCGATTCTGCTGCTGCTCGACGAATTCCGGATCTGCGCCTCTTCGGGATCGGCCTGCACTTCGGGTTCCCTGGAGCCGTCGCATGTGCTGCAGGCCATGGAGGTCCCGTTCACGGCCGCCCACGGTTCGATCCGCTTCAGCCTGAGCATCTACAACACCGAGGCGGAAATCGACCTGGTGATCGAGAAGCTGCCGCCGATCATCGAGCGGTTGCGCAAGATGTCTCCCTTCTGGTCCCAGAAAACGGCCGCCTGCCAGGTGGTCGGGTAGTAAGGGCATGCGACCAAAGGGACGGACTGCGCTGGTCACCGGCGCCACGGACGGCATCGGGCGGCTGACCACCGGACGCCTGGCCGACATGGGGTTCACAGTGCTCGTGCACGGCCGCAATGCGGATCGGTGCGCGGCCGTCAAGGCGGAAATCGAACAGGCGACCGGCAACCCCGGCATTCACACCTATGCTGCCGATCTGGCGGACCTTTCAAAGGTGCGCGGTCTCGCCGCAGAAATTGTCGAGGATCATCCGCGCCTGGATCTGCTGATCAATAACGCGGGCATCGGTCCCGGGCCTTCCGGCCAGGGGCGGAGCTTGAGCGCCCAGGGCTACGAACTGCGCCTGGCGGTCAACTACCTGGCGCCTTTTCTCCTGACCCATCTTCTGATGCCGGCATTGCGCAAGGCGGATTCGGCGCGCATTGTCAACGTCAGTTCGGCCGCCCAGCAGGCGCTCGATTTCGACGATGTCATGCTGGACAGGCGCTACAGCCCCATGCGGGCATATGCCCAAAGCAAGCTGGCCCTGACGATGTTCACTTTCGATCTGGCCGAAGCGCTGCACGGCGAGTCCATCACCGTCAACTGCCTGCATCCCGGGTCGCTGCTGGACACCAAAATGGTCCGCGAGGCGTTCGGGACCCCGCAGGGCCGCGTCGAATCCGGCGCGGAGGCGGAAGTGTTCCTGGCCACCGATCCTGAACTGGAAGGCATTTCCGGAAAATACTTCTTTGAAAAGAGACAATCGCGCGCCGATGCCCAGGCTTATGACGGCAACGCCCGCCGGCGCCTGCGCGAGCTCAGCGCTGAGTGGGTTGGGCTTTTCTGAGCAACCGGACCGCCGCAGTCGGCCGGCCGGCCGCGTTCCAACCCCTATTCAACCGGTTGCAGCCGCTGCACCGCCAGCTGAAGATAATGCTGCACCTCATGATCGCCGGTCGGCGTAAAGTTATAATACCAGCGCCCGACGGACTGGAAATCGGGCGGCGTGAATCCGCAGACCATTTCATCCACCTCCGCCGAGAAGCGTTCGCAGGCTTCGCCGGCAGCGACGGGAACAGCAGTGACAAGGCGCGCCGGACGCATGGATTTGATCGAGCGCACCGCCGCGAGCATGCTGGCTCCGGAAGCGATTCCGTCATCCACGAGGATCACGATCCGATCGGTCAAATCGGGGAAAAAACGGCCGCCCCGATAGAGCGCCTCGCGCCGTTCGAGTTCTTTCTGCTCCGTGGCCGCAGCCAGGGCGATGCTCTCTTCGCTGATGCCCAGATGCCGAATCACGTCACGATTGATCACCCGTACGCCGTTGGGCGCGATCGCGCCCATGGCCACTTCTTCGCGGCCCGGAACGCCGAGTTTGCGCACCACGAAAACATCGAGCGGCAGTTCCAGCGCCTGGGCCACGTAAAAACCGACCACGACCCCGCCGCGTGCAAGGCCCAGCACGATTGCCCGGGGGTTCCCGCGGTAGTGATTCAGCCTCGGGGCCAGCAGTCGCCCCGCATCCGCACGGTCTTTGTATTGGGTGGTCATCGCCGACGCCTTTCCATTTTCAGGCAGCGCCGTTCTGCGCCTCGGGCCCATGGCATGTCCTTTCCGGGTTAGAGCTGTGTTCTGCACGTTCAGTAACGTTCACCTGAGCCCAAAACAATACGGTCCGTCCATTATTTGAGGAGGCGGATGCTCCGGGGCGGGCATTTTGCGGCAGCCTGTGGATTGACGCGCGGAATACTGAGCTTGTGGCCCTCAAATAGGAAATTGAACTGACTGGCCGATGGCCGCCGGCACCGTTATGGTTTTGGGTTCACAATGGTTTAATGCCTGGCTGCCGTGATCGCGGGCCAATCCTATTTACGAGGAGAATGAAATGCAGAGCGAAGAATTATTGACTCCCGAAGAGATCAGCACCTATGCCCGCTGGCTCAACCTGGTCAACGCCACCGCGGTACCCTATGCGATCGGAGGCGCCTATGCCGTGCACGCGCATACAGGCATCTGGCGCAACACCAAGGATCTGGATCTCTTTGTACGCCCCGTCGATGTCAAGCCGATTCTGAAGACCATGATCGATGCCGGATTCGAAACCGAAATCACCAATCCGGCCTGGCTGGCCAAGATCCGCCACCGGCCCTACAGCATGGATCTCATTTTCTGCCTGAGCAACGGCGGCCGGATTGTCGACGATCGTTTTCTGAACCGGCGCCGCAAGGATGCGCTGCAGAATATCGCCACGCATGTCATGGCGGTGGAAGAACTGATCGCCACTAAGGCATTCATTGCCAAGCACTACCGGTTCGACGGGGCGGACATCGCCCACCTGATCCGCACCCGCAGCACCGAGATCGACTGGCCGCACCTGCTTGCCCTGTTCGGGGATCATTTCGAGCTGCTGTTGTGGCATTTGACCTTCTTCAGCTTCGTCTATCCTGCCGAAACACCCAAGCTGCCCGAAGCCCTGATGCAGGATCTGTTCGAACGCCTGCGCGGGCGCTGGAGCGAGCCGCCGCCAAACGATGATTTCCGCGGTCCTCTGGTCGACCGCTCCAGCTTCGAAATTGATCAGCGCCTGTGGGGCTACTCCAATCCGCTCAAGCAGGTGCCGCTGATCGACGATAAGGGTCGAGCCTTATGAAGATCGCGGTGATCGGGGACCTGCACTGCGGCAGCGAGCGGACCGGCGCGGTCCGCAAGATGCTGGCCGGTGTTGAAAAAGAGGCCGACATGCTGGCCCTGGCCGGCGATCTGACCAATACGGGCATGATCCAGGAAATGGAAGTGCTTCTGGATGAACTGAAATTCTTCAGCGGCCCGGTTGCGGCGGTCCTCGGAAACCACGATCACGAGCAAAGCCATTCCGACCTGCTGGTGAAAATGATGGAAAGCCGGGGTGTGTGCGTCCTCGATCGCACCACCTGCACCGTCGGCGGGGTCGGCTTTTTCGGTACCAAGGGGTTTTGCGGCGGTTTCGGCAACCGGCGCATCCAGCCTTTCGGCGAATCTGCCATAAAAGCCTTTGTTCAAGCCGGAGTGGATGAGGTGATGGCCATGGAGCAGGCGCTGATGGGGCTCACCACCCGAGTCAAGGTGGGCCTGCTGCACTATGCCCCGATCCGGGCCACGCTGCAGGGCGAGTCGCCGGAACTGTTTCCGTTCCTGGGAACCTCCCTGATGGCCGACGTCCTCGACCGCCACAATGTTACGGTCGCCTTTCACGGGCACGCCCATAATGGCGCGCTTCACGGCCACACCCCGGGCAACGTCCCCGTCTTCAACGTTTCGCGCTTTGCCCGCGCACAAGCAGGCAAGAAACCCTACAAGCTGTACGATGTCAGCGTAGAGGAGCCCGAATGATGGATTTTACGGTGCCGCCGCGAAAAGATGGACGGAGGCCAGGCCAGGGGAACCGGAGGCATCCGGAATCCGGATCTGAAGCCCGGCGCCGTTCGCTTCGCAAAGCACTCATGCGCGAGGTATACTCATGGAACGCAATTCGAGCCCGGTACGGCCTTCCCGGCCTGCCGGTCAAATTTATGTGACGCATACTTCCGGATATCGCTACCTGCTGCATCTGCCCGCAGCCTACGAGGCGGAAGAACGCTGGCCGCTGATCCTGTTTCTGCACGGCGCCGGGGAACGCGGACACGACCCGGCGCTGTTGAAAAAGCTGGGGATACCCAAGGTGGTCGAAACCCAGCCCGATTTTCCCTTTGTAGCCGTCTCGCCGCAATGCCTGGCAGGACACTTCTGGAACACGGTACTGCTGCGGACCACTCTGGGAGAGGCGCTGAAGCACTACCGGGTCGATCCGAGACGCGTTTATGTGACCGGCGTCAGTATGGGCGGCTATGCCACCTGGAGGCTGGCGATCGAGGAACCGGCGCGCTTTGCGGCCATCGCGCCGGTGTGCGGCGGCGGAGAGCCGCAGGCGGCCTGCCGCATCAGGAATGTTCCCGTATGGGCGTTTCACGGCGCCCGCGATGCGGTGGTCCCGCTGTCGGAATCGCAAAACATGGTGGAAGCCCTCCAGGCCTGCGGGGGCGATGTGCGTTTCACCGTCTACCCTGAGGCGGGCCACGATTCCTGGACGGCGACGTATGACAATCCGGAACTGTATGCCTGGCTGCGCTCGCATGCACGCGCTTGAGCATCAAGGCGGCAACCGGCCGAGGGAGCCGATAGGGCCGCTTCGGAGGTCAACCGCCGGAAGCGGCGGAAATCCATTTAAAATAACTTTCCGCGCCTTGTTTCCACTGTACGCGCATCCGGCTGAGTTGATCCGCATCGGCCGCCGGGTAATCGCCTCGTTCGGACAGCTTCACTCCGTACAGAAAGGCCGCATTGCCCCCGAGGACAGCGCTTTTGACCGGCCCCTCGGCCGGGCCGAGCGGCGCAAAGCCGAAGCGCCGGCGAAGGTCCTTCGGAATTTCGAAACGCCGGAACGCCTCGATCTGCCATTGGGGCGAGCCGTACCAGATCGAGCCGGTGCCCCACAGGATCCTGTCGGCTCCCAGTCCTTTGATCAGGGTCCCCAGCAACACCGCGCAATGGCGCGGATGGGTCAACACCGTGGTCGCGAAAGCGGCACCCAACTCGGCGTAGACATTGGAGACGCCGTATTTGGCCGGAATGGCGGCAAGATCGCTGACCCAGGGCAGATAGCCCCGATGCTCGAAGGCCCTGGCGTCGGACCTTCCGGCAAACCGCAGCGGACGCAAGGCCGCATTGCCGATCACGAAGGTGAGTTGCGGCCAGTCGCGGGCGGCCTGACCCACATCCTCCACAGTGCCGAAACGCCAGATCCCGGGATCGGGCGGATAGTCGCTCTCGGGAAGCAGCCCTTTCTGAACGCACACCGTGCGGATGCCCGATTCCACAAACTTGGCATAGGCCGTGTAGACTTGCCGTTCGTCGTCCATGCGCCAGGGATGTCGGGACATTCTCAGCGGATCGCCCAACGTATACCCTTTCCAGCTGTCCGGATGGTGGATCTCGATGGCCGCTTCGATCGCATCCAGCCATCCGGGCTGTCCGGGGGTGAAAACGGCCTGGCTGAAGAGGCGCTTTGTACCGGCAATGCTGTTGAGCATCGCACGCGCCCCGGCCAGCGCCTCGTTGTCCAGCAGCCAATGGGACGGGTTGTCCGCCGGTGCGCCGGAGAGCAGGCCGAGCGTGGTTTCGCTCTCTAAAAACACCTCCTTGATGAAATTCTGAAATTTGAGGTTTTGAAGGCTGGGAACATCGGCGTTCCGATACTGCCCGGAAGCGAGCGCCAACCTGCGCAGCGCCAGCAGATTCCGCCAATCGAAGCTGTTCTGCACAAAATGCAGCTGCGTGTCGAAAACGAATGGGCGGCGGACCGGCCGGGAAGTGTCCGAAGCCGCACCCGGCCCGGCGGCCTCAACCGCATCGACGCTGAACAGCGGCTCCCAGAGGCGGTTCGAGGCCAGGGCACCGGCAACGGCACACGCCCGGCTGAGGAATCGCCGCCGGCTCAGCAGGCGAACTGCCGTGCCGCATTCAGGGGCATCCGATTTTTCCTGGACCAAAGGCGTTCGAATGTCCATGACGGTTTCATCCACCTCCCCGTTGGCATCTTCGGCATATGGATATGATGGATACCGTAGGGATAAAATGCATTTTTTGCTGTATTTGCCTCGCCGCCCGGGTAACGGACGCCGCGGAAAGTGTTGCCCCGTCTCCCGAGCGGGATTCCGGCTCTTTCATAGCGCATGTAAATTCATGATGTAAAACCACTACGGATTGTGATACCCATCCTCTCTTTTGCGGTATGGCGGGGGCGATGCGCCTCCTGCCCGTTATGAGCCAAAAACCCGTGTGCCGGAGTGTCTGCCCGAAAGCCGACAATCCAATGCTGTGCGAGGAGATTCATGCAACTGCCGAAATTCGAAGTGGGCCAGACCACTATCGGCCGGCTGGTCGACCTGGTGGCCGATCAGTTTGGTTCCAGCCGCGCCCTGGTTTATCCTTCGTTGGGGATCGATTTGGATTACCGCCGCTTCCGAGAGGAATGCAACCGGGTCGCCAAGGGACTCATGGCATTGGGTGTCGCCAGGGGGGAACATGTCGCCATTTGGGCCAACAATGTGCCGGAATGGGTCCTGGCCCAATTCGGCACCGGAAAAATGGGCGCCGTCCTGGTGACGGTGAATACCAACTACCGCGGTTTCGAACTCGAATACCTCCTCAAACAATCCGATTCAACCACGCTGATCATGATCGGCGGCGTGCGCGAAGCCGACGAGTACATCCGCACGCTGTACGGGATTTGTCCGGAGCTGAAAACGGCGCAACCCGGACGGCTTGAGAGCGCCAGACTACCGTTGCTCAAAAATGTTGTTTTTATCGGAGAACCTACTCCCGCCGGCATGGTCAACTGGAAAGAGATCACGGCTATGGCCGGGCGGGTGAGCGATGCGCAGCTCGCGGCGCGCCAGGCGTCGATGCATCCGGATGATACCATCAACATGCAATATACCTCCGGGACCACCGGATTTCCCAAGGGCGTCATGCTGAGCCACACCAATCTCATCGGCAACGCCCGGAGCGTCGCGGAGTGCATGCACCTTTCCAGCAAAGACACCCTGTGCATTCCGGTCCCCTTTTTCCATTGCTTCGGCTGCGTGCTCGGCACCATGACCTGCATGGTGTCTGCGGCCGCAATGGCGCCGGTGCCGGCCTACAAACCCGAAAGCGTACTCGAAACGATCCAGGCCACGGGAGCCACTGCGGTGCACGGCGTGCCCACCATGTTCATCGGTGAACTGGAAGAAATGCAATGCAAGACCTACCGCACAGGGACTTTGCGCACCGGAATCATGGCCGGTTCTCCCTGTCCCATCGAAGTGATGAAACAGGTGGTCGGCGTCATGGGGGCCGGCGAAATGTGCATCACTTACGGACAGACCGAATCCTCGCCGGGGATTACCATGACGCGTACGACCGACTCGATCGAACGCCGCGTCGGCACCGTGGGACGCGCCCTGCCCAATGTGGAAGTCAAGATTGTGGAGCCGGAGACCGGCCGCACCCTGCCGCCCGGGCAGCAGGGTGAATTGTGCACCCGTGGCTATCATGTCATGAAGGGGTATTACAAAAACCCCGAAGCGACCGCCAAGGCGATCGACACTGACGGCTGGTTGCATACCGGAGACCTGGCGGTCATGGACGGCGACGGCTACTGCAAGATCACCGGCCGGCTGAAGGATATGATCATCCGGGGCGGCGAGAATATTTATCCACGTGAAATCGAGGAATTTCTGTACACGCACCCCAAAATCAAGGATGTCCAGGTCGTCGGCGTGCCGAGTCGCAAATACGGTGAAGAAGTGGTGGCATATGTGCAATTCAAAAACGGTGAAAAGGTGACCGCCGAAGAATTGCAGGCCTATTGCCGGGAAAAGATCGCCTTTCACAAAATTCCGGCATTTGTTTTTTTCGTGGACGCGTATCCCACGACCGCCAGCGGAAAGATCCAGAAGTACAAGCTGCGCGAGCGCGCCATCCGGGAGCTCCGGCGCGATTCGGACGCCACCATCAAAACGGCATGATTTTAGAGTTTTAGGGACGCCCTATCCCACAGTCGAGCGGGGCGAACCGGAATCCGGGTGGTCACCGGGCGCCGGAAACCTTCGGTTCACTTTTACCCACCCCGGATATCAAGGCGATGAGCCCCTCCTTGCTGGTGACGCCGGTTTTTTCGTAAGCCCTTTTCATGTAGGTTTTGACTGAAGATTCGGATATTCCGAGTTCAAGTGCCGTTTGCTTGAAGGTCTTATACTGCAGGACCTGCTGGACGACCGCCAGCTCCTGAGCGGACAGTCTTTTTTCGAACCATTTCTGGTGCGAACCGAGTGCATCGATCAGTTTCGCCGTCGGCTGGAGCGCGGCCTTCGGCTCCAGTGCCGTCAGGCGGTTGCGCGGTTCGAAGTAAAACATCAGCACCGCACCGGTCAGCATGATGTTGCTCGCGGCAAGCACCCAGGCAGCGGATCGGGCGGTGTAGTCGCCCACGAGCTTGCCGCAGATGATCGCCAGGCAACATGCGCCCATGCCGTACCCGAACGCCCGCACCGGCCGTGCCGACCCCACCAGAAGACCGAGCAGGTAAAGGTCGATCAGCGCGAAGGCGGTCTGTATGGCAAACATGCTCAGGTTGATGAAAGCCGCACCCGTCAGATGATAAAATGCAAATGACAGCATGCAGCCCGCCACGCCCACACAAAACAGCGCATCCATGTTTTTTTCAAGGAGGCGGATGCACGCCAGGGCGGTGAGGACATAGAACGCCAGTTCGGCTCCCTGGGACCAGGCGACCGTGAAGTAGTGCGGCGCGATGGCGGCATACATCAAACCGCCGGTCAGATAAAAAATGTAGATGAAGGGCGCCTTCAATGAACCGTGCGGTGCGTTCCGGTCCTCCGGAGGACCCAGGGTGAACCAGGCGACCACCAGAATGCCTGCCGCAATGATCAAGAACTTGAAGGTGGCGGGAATCGGCGTTTTATTCAGAACATAAACCAGTGCGTTCCCTGCGGCGATGCCGATTCCGGCAGATGCCGCCGGGCGGCGCGAAGGTTTGAGCAGCACCGTGGCGCGCACGGTCAGAAGAGCGCTGCCGGCCCCGATCAGAATCAGTAAAATGCGGCTGTATTGCAGGGTGGCAAAAGGCATGGCGGCGGTCAATATGGCCGTGGCGATGATTCCAACCCTTGAGATCCGATCGAAGACTTCAGGCGGCATGAAGCGGGCGATGGAGAAAAGGCCTGCCGTGTGCGGTACCAGAAAATAGAGCAGCACGCTCTGCTCCGACGCGTTAAGAAGAAACCCTTCCATTGGGAACGCGATCAGCCAGAGAATGAAAGCGGTCAGTGAAACCGCGCTGTTCCCCCACCCGTTGACCAATGTGGATCCTTTCTCCGCTGAACGGCACCGGTTTTTCGAAATTGTTGCCGTGGGTCCAAGTCCTCTCCCGCCGACTTGGGTGACCATATTTCATCGGCGAACGGCTGTCCACCGCCATTTTCGTGAGGTGCTGTTCCACTCTCCCGCTTCATCGGCCAGCCACTCTCGATTAGTTAATATACCGGAACATCGATTAAAAACATCCGGTTTACACACCGGTCGACAAGAACCCTGAAAGCGGTCGACAACTGGGTGACTCAACTCCAGGGCGGCAGATCCGTTAATGATCCCGTCACCCAATTGAATGGGATTGAACTGAATCGCATCGATCAGGAGGAGCTGCATGAACTACAAAGCGTTGGGGTTGATCGGGGGTCTCGTACTCTTTTTGGGAATTGCCGCTTGCGGCGGCGGGGGTGGCGGCAGCGGCGGTTCGGATGATACCGCCGACGCCAATGCACGGTTTGCCGCAGAAATAACCGCGCTCGACCAGAAGGCCGTAAACAATGAGGTCACCGACGATCAATTCCTTGCTGAACTGGAACAACTCATCAATACCATTGAAAGCGAACCCGATGGTGTTCAAAATTTGGCGGATTACCTGGAAACCGAGGTTGTGGGCCAGGACATCGCGCTGAGCCTCCGTTCCCGAGAGAGCGCAGTTACCAGGGGTGCCTTAAGCGATACCCTTGCGCGGATCAAAAATACCCAAACCTACCAGATGATTGAAACATTTGTCACCACGGTCGCGAGCAGCCTGCTGCTGCCCGATCCCGTTGGCATGCTTCTCGATTTGTCCCAACCGGAAGTATTCAACGCCTTTGCCGCAGTGCAGGTCCGAACGCACATCATGGATGCCGAATTCTCGGGAGAGATTACGGCCGACAGGGCCGCCGGGCTGCTGGCGACCAATCAGTACAACCCGTTCGATGCCCAGCGGGATCTGTTGGACGCCACGGGTCGGGAAATTCCCGAATGGCTTCAGCCCTATGACAACCTGTGCCTGAGGGACTGCGGTACAGAAGGCGGCACGGGCATTTATTCGGGATCATTTTACGGCACAACAAGCGAAACAGCATCGGGCTGTGTCTGGGAGCATACCGTCGACGCCACCATCACGGTCATGGTGACCGGCAGCGGCACGCTGGCCGACCCCTATACAGGTACCATGGAGGTCAGCGGCGAAATTGTCACGGACCTGAGTTCCGGAACGGAATGCGCAGAAGGTGGTGTTTCATTCTTCGACGAGACCGGCACTGTCGGAGGCTCGTCCGGGAAACTCGATGGTACGGTCACCGGAACCGGCGGGACAGGCACTTTGGCGGCGATCCTCTCGAATGCCTCGGTGTCTGGATCGGTGATCTCAGGGACGTTAACTTTAAATTTGGATGTCGATTATCCGATCGTTCAGACGGTCACATTGATACGGGAGTAATAGATAGCCATAGGGACGCCCTTTACATTTTTACATTTCCGAACCCCAAATGTAAAAATGTAAAGGGCGTCCCCCTTCTTTTCACTGCTTCTTTTGCCGCACCTGGCCGCGCAGCCAATCCAGCCAGGCATCGAAGCCCGTGCCGCTCTTGGCCGAAAGTTCGAACACCGGCATGCCCGGGTGGATGGATTGGATGCTTTCGAGCGTCCGGTCCTTATCGTAGTCGAGGTAGGGCAGGAGATCGATCTTGTTGAGCAGCGCGGCGTCGCAAACCCTGAACATTAAAGGATATTTGGCCGGCTTGTCTTCGCCCTCGGCCACCGAGAGCACCACCACGCGCTGGTCTTCGCCGATGTCGAATTCGGCCGGGCAGACCAGGTTGCCGATGTTTTCCACGATCAAAAGGTCGATGGCGTGGAGATCGATGCCGTCCAGCGCTTTTTCGATCACGTGGGCGGCCAGGTGGCAGTCGCCGCCGAACGCGTCGGTGTTGATCTGCACCACGGGCGCCCCCGAAAGGGCCAGGCGGTCGGCGTCCTGAGTCGTGCAGATGTCGCCCACGATCACGGCGCAGCGCAGTTCCGGCATCAGGGCGGCCAGCGTCTTCTGCAGGATGGTGGTCTTGCCGGACCCGGGCGAACTCATCATGTTGAGCACGAAAATGCCGTGGGCGCTGAATCGTTCGCGGTTGCGCGCGGCCAGGAGATCGTTGGTGTCCAGCACCCGGCGCACGACTTTGATTTCCCGTCCGCCGCTGCTCCGCGTTTCCACGGCGCCTTCATGCCGCGTGCGTTCGTGCGGGTGATCGTGATGGCCTTCCTTGTGGTGGCGATAGAACAGGGTGTTACGGTCCTTGGTCAACATGGGATGGATCCTCTTCGATCAGTTCGATGCTCTCGATATCCATTTCGCGGCCGGTCAGCATGCGGATTTCGGTTCCCTGACACGCCGGGCAGATAAAAACCGGCTGATCCAGCGTCCAGCCGTGTGCGCAGGATCGGCAGCGGGCCGTTACCGGGACCTCCTGGATGACCAGTTCGGCGCCGGCCGCGCGGGTTTCACGGGCGGCCACTTCAAAGCAAAACCTCAGGCTGTCCGGCACCAGTGCGCTCAGCTTGCCGATTTTCAGATTGACCCGCGCAACACGGGCCCGGGCCTGATCGGCCGGGATGGAGGCCTGGACGATCTCCACGATCTCCAGGGCGATGCCCATTTCGTGCATAACTCGCTCGAAAGCTCCGGAAACGATAAAGAAACTGTATTTAGCACAGCGGGCGCGGGGACTAAAGGGTTACTTGGTTTGTGGGTTTTATGGGTCGTGGGTTTGGGTTGACAGGTTGTGGGTTAAGCCATCAACAGTATAACCCCTCTAACCATCAACCCTTTAACATTGTCACCCGCTAAACCCACTAACCCTTAACCCATCACCCTAGTATAGTCCCTTGAACACCTCGCGGCTCAGTTCTCCCAGCCGCCCGAGATCTTTGCAGATGTGAATGCCGGCCGCCTGCATGGCCGCGAGCTTGCCTTCCGCCGTGCCGCTCTTGCCGCTGATGATCGCGCCGGCATGGCCCATGCGCCGCCCCGGAGGAGCGGAAAGCCCGGCGATGAAGCCGATCACCGGCTTTTTGACCTTGCGGGTGATGAACTCCGCGGCTTCTTCTTCGGCGCTGCCGCCGATTTCACCCACCATGATGATGCCCCTGGTGTCCGGGTCGGCCTGAAAAGCTTCCAGGCAATCGATGAAGTTGGTGCCGTTGACCGGGTCGCCGCCGATGCCGATGCAGGTGGTCTGTCCGATGCCCTGCTGCGTCAACTGATGAACCACTTCGTAGGTCAGGGTCCCGGAGCGCGACACCACGCCGATCGGTCCACCCGGCTTGTGTGTGGGACCGGGCATGATGCCGACTTTGCATTCGCCCGGCGTGATGATGCCCGGGCAGTTGGGACCGATCAGGCGCGATGTCCCGGAGCGCATGTAATTTTTGACCCGCATCATGTCCATCACCGGGATTCCTTCGGTGATGGCCACGATCAGCTCGATCTGCGCATCCACGGCCTCCAGGATGGCATCCGCCGCAAAGGGCGGCGGCACGAAGATCAGGCTGCAGTCGGCGCCTGTTTCGGCCTTGGCCACGGCCACATTGTTGAAGACGGGAATCTCGTCCATTTTCTGGCCGCCCTTGCCCGGCGTGACGCCCGCCACCACCTTCGTTCCGTATGCCACGCATTGCCGGGTATGAAACTGGCCTTCACGGCCCGTAATGCCCTGGACCAGGACCCTGGTATCCTTATTGACAAAAATGCTCATATTCAGCTCCGTGAATCTCCGTTACCGCCTCAGATCTGCGGGTAACGCGGTTTAAGCTTTTGCGATCTGGGCCACCTTTTGGGCCGCGTCTTTCAAATCCCTGGCCGATATCAGATTGAGTCCCGATTCGGCCAGAATCTTGCGCCCCTGCTCCACGTTCGTGCCTTCCATGCGCACCACTACCGGCACCGAAATGCCGGTTTTCTTGGCTGCCGTGACCACCCCCTCGGCCAGCACGTCGCAGCGCAGGATACCACCGAAAATGTTGATCAGGATGCCTTTGACATTGGGGTCGGAAAGGATGATGCGGAAGCCGTTTTCCACCATTTCGGCATTGGCCCCGCCGCCCACGTCCAGGAAGTTGGCCGGCGCGGCGCCGGCCAACTTGATGATGTCCATGGTGGCCATGGCCAGCCCGGCTCCGTTGACCATGTTGCCCACGTTGCCGTCCAGGCTGATGTAGTTCAGGTTGAACTTCGAAGCTTCGATTTCCAACGGGTTTTCCTCGTCGAGATCGCGGTATTCGAGAATATCCTTGTGCCGGAAAAGCGCGTTGTCGTCGAAGTTGATCTTGGCGTCCAGAGCCAGCACCGCGTCATCGGCCGTGAGCACCAGCGGATTGATCTCCAGCAGTGAACAGTCGTATTCCACGAAAAGCCGGTAGAGGTGGTTGAGCATCTGGATAAATGGCTTGACGGCCGCGGCCGGCAGCTTCAGACCATAGGCCACCTGCTGGCAATGATAGAGCCGGATGCCGGTCAGGGGATTGACGTAAACCTTGATGATTTTTTCAGGGGTGGCTTCGGCCACGGCCTCGATGTCCATGCCGCCCGCCTCGCTGGCCATGATCACGATCTGGGCCGTGCCGCGGTCGGGGATGATGCTCAGGTACAGCTCCTTGACGATGTTGAGCCCCTGCTCGACCAGCACCTTCTTGACCAGCCGGCCCTGCGTGCCGGTCTGATGGGTAACCAGCGTCATGCCGATGATCTCTCCGGCCAGCTTCTCCACCTCGTCGAGGCTGCGCGCCAGCTTGACGCCGCCGCCTTTTCCGCGGCCACCGGCGTGAATCTGCGCCTTGACCACCACCGGAAAGCCGCCCAGGCCCGCCGCGGCATCCTTTGCTTCCTGGGGCGAAAAGGCGACCTTGCCTTGCGGGATCGGCACCTGGTAGCGCCGGAAAAGCTCCTTGGCTTGATATTCGTGGATCTTCATATCCGCAATTCCTCCTTCTTCAATAAGGGGTGTGCACTCCTCGCGGTACTCCCGAACCGTGCTGCGAGCTCGTTACCGGCATCGCATCAGGATCGCAATCGAGATCGAAAATGGGTGTTCGATTTCGATACCCATCCCGATTCCGAGACCGACGCCGGATTCGTTCATTCGAAACCCTCGCATCAACATTAAAAAAACAAGAGCATAGGTGGCCTATGCTCTTGGATTCGAGATCAAGTGCCGGAGCTATCCCACAGTGCAGAGTACATTTCCCTTGGCAACCGAGTCGCCGCTCTTGAAGTTGATCGCCAGCACCTTGCCGCTGGCCGGCGCAGGCAGCGCGTTTTCCATTTTCATGGCTTCCAGCACCACCAGGGTTTCGCCTTCGCTGACCGAGTCGCCCACATTCTTGGCATAGCGCACGATCATGCCGGGCATGGGCGCCTTGAGCGGCGTACCGGCCCCTGCGGCAACGGCGGCAGGTGCGGCCGCGGGTGCCGGAGCTGCCG